>QHYA01000131.1 GCA_003223995.1 Acidobacteriota bacterium
CCGGTTGCGCCTCGTCGAAGCCGTGATGACTCGCAGGCCTCGCTCGTACTTTTCCGCGGGGTACACGCTGATCCGGTCTGCAATGATGTAAACCGCCGGGCGGAGGCACTTCCGGGGGTCGATCCCCAGGTCTCCGGGGCCTCTGGAGACGACGACGCGGATGTACGCGTCGTCGAGACCCGAGCGGCGCACCGTCTCGAGGATGGCCGCGCGGAGAACCGACCGGTCGAGGGGGATTTCGAGATCAATCCCTCGCGCCGATCGGTAGAGCCGGTCGAGGTGATCCTCCAGCCGGAATATCCTTCCATAGTAGGCGCGGATCCCTTCGAAGATCCCGTCGCCGTAGAGCATCCCATGGTCGAATAGTGAAACCTTCGCTTCCTCGCGAGTCGAGGCGAACCGTCCATTGAGGTACATGCTGAGAGCCATGGCGTTCCCCCGATGGGCTTAGCCCGTCAAACTCACCCGGCGCCCACGACCTCGGCCGTAGCGGGGACCGGAAGAGCGGTTTCCTCCTTGGAAGTCGAGAGGGCCACCACTGTCATCGTCTGCGCGACCCCCTCAGCCGATTTGATCTGCTCGGAGAGCAGCTCCTCGAGAGCCTGCGTGTCGGTCGTTTTCACCTTCAGAAGATACGAGTACTGGCCGACTGTATGGTGGCACTCCAGCACCTGCGGAATCGCTTTCACGGTTTCGGTGAACCCCTGTTCGTAACGGGGATGCTCCAGCAGCACGTGGATGAAGGCGGTGATGTTGCTGCCGAGCTGGCGAGGGTCCAGCAATGCCGTGTAACGGCGGATCACACCCCTGGCTTCCAGCTTGCGTACCCGTTCGCTGACGGCTGGCACGGAAAGCCCCACTTTCTCGGCGATCTCGGCCAGAGGGGTCTTGCAGTTGCGCTGGAGGATCTCGAGGATATGCGCATCGCTTCCGTTAATAGAGATGATCATGGCTCTCTCGAGGATCGATCTATCAGCCATTGTAGCCATATTACGTAATAAATTTTCGGTGTCAACAGTTTTTATCAAAAATTTTATTGCAGAATGTCCTCGCAATCGAAATTCCAGCCGGTCATTCTCCCCATTACTCTTTCGTTCCTTCCTTGTCCTTCTTGCAGTAACTTACGCTCCAGTTTCGCCAGTTCTCGCCCCCTTACTGCCCTCCAATGAGCCAGGGGCGGATATGAGTCAGGGCCGGCAGGGCCTTTCGGACGCGATCGACCTCGCCAAGATCGATCTCGGCCTCGATGATCCCGACCCCCTCTTCCTTCTCCGCAACGATGCGGCCCCAAGGGTCGACGATGAGGCTGTGTCCGTAGGAAGCGCGCTTTTCGCTGTGCCGGCCCCACTGCGCCGGTGCCAGAAGAAAACACTGGTTCTCCACGGCTCGGGCGCGGGTGAGCAGGTGCCAGTGGTCGCTTCCGGTCTTGTCGGTGAAGGCGGACGGGACGACAAGCAAGCGCGCCCCGGCCAGTGCCTGCCGCCTGTAAAGCTCGGGGAAACGAATGTCGTAGCAGATCGACAGTCCCATCGGTCCGAACTCGGTCTCGGCCACGACCACCCGCTCTCCCGGATCGACCGCGTCCGACTCGCGGAGGCGCGGCCCGTCCTGCATGTCGATATCGAACAGGTGCACCTTGCGGTAGACCGCCCGCACCTCCCCGGCCCTGTCGATCAACACCGACGTGTTGTGGACGCGGCTGCTTCCGGGGATCCGCTCTGCGAAGCTTCCAAGCAACAGCCAGACCCGGCGTTCCTTCGCCTGTCGAGCAAACCGGTTGACGATCGGACCGTCGAGGCTCTCGGGCTCTGGGACCGGGCTCCCCTCGGACCGGAGAAAGAGGAAGTTCTCCGGGAGCGCCACCAGATCGGCGCCGCCGCGCGCCGCCTGTTCGAAAAGAGTCTCGGCCTGTTGGAGGTTCGTCCCGCGGTCTTCGGTTGAGCAAGTCTGGACGAGGGCGACTCTCATCACTCGCTCCCGATAGGAGGGATCGCCGAGCGCGGGTGGCTATCCTTGCCGGATATCCACATCACCGGCGCAGGTGATCGAGATCTTCGGCCCGGCACGGGAGGGGGCTGGGGGCGGCGGAACGTTCCGGGCGGGAGCACCGCCCCCCGGGGGAGCACCGCCGGGGGGGGGCGCTCCGCTCCTTCCCGCAGCAGGATCAGCCGGGTTTCCCAGCTTCTGGAAAGGAAAGTCGCTGCGGATCTCCCCCTGGGCCTGCACCTTGATGTCGTAGGGGCCGCCGGGAAGGCTCAACCGGAGGAACCGCTGGGCCTGGAAGGTGTACTCGGAGGACAGGTCCATCCCCGAGGCCATGTCCGCATCGATCGTGTCCGCGTTCACCTGGACGGGCCGGGCCATGCCGCTCAATACCGCCCTGCCCGACTGCGTGTTCACGACGACCCGTCCTCCCGCTCGGTCCACTGTCACATCACCGGTCCTGATTTGCACGATCACGTCGGTCTGGATGTCCCGCAGCCTGATGTCGCTCGCATCGCCGCGCACGTTCACGGGCCCGCTGCTCGAGTCCACCTCGATCCGGTCGGGAGAGCCGCTGACGCTGATGGGCCCGTTGATCTCCCTCAAGCGCGCGTTGCAGTGCGATCCGCCGACCTGCATCCCGAGCATGAGGCGCTCGCCCGAAAGGTCGGCCGAATCCATCGTGAGAGTCGCGAATCCCAGCACGTTGCCCATCCGGGCCGAGCCTCCCGACTGGCGGGCTTCGACTCGACCCCGCGCATCCTCTATTTCCACCTCGGCATCCCTGAGATTCAGCCTGATATCACCACCGACGCCGCGCAACTCCACCTTCCCCGCGACGTCCTTGATATCGGTCATGCTCCGCAGGCCCCGCGCGAGCACCAAGGAGCCGCCCTGGACGAAGAGAGGCCCATTCAGACCCGCAGCGGAAACGGACCCGGCGCCGACGATGTGGACCTTGATGGTCCCAGCAAGCTTCTCCAGCGTGACCGGTCCCTCCTTTTTCTCGATCGTGACGTTGGAGAGCACGTCCTGGATCTTCAGGCTGCCTCTTTCCAGTTTCAGCTCGACAGCCCCCCCGCTTCCGCCGGCGATCCTGGGGGCGGCGGGCGAAGCCGGCCCCGGCGGCGGGGGCACCGAACCCCCTCCGGGAGTCGAGGCGGGTTGGCGCGCGCCCGGGCGCGCGGGAGGCTCGTAGGGTTCCAGCTCCGGCGAGATCGGCACGGGGTCCCCGCTGAGAGTCAGGTCCGTGTCGGTCGCCAGCACGGTCAACGCGAGCCGCGAAGGGATCTCGACTTCGAGATCCACACCGGCCTCGGTGGTCGGCTCGGCATATGAGGGAGAGATGTAAACGATCCCGCTCTCGCGCGTCACCTCCATCAAGTATCCAGGCGAGACGGCCGGGGGGGCCCCTGGCGCTCCTGCCGCCGCCGCGGCCTCTTGAACCTTACCCGGAGGTTGCGTGGCGGGCGGCGCGCCCTTCTGTGTTGGCGCCTCCGTCCGTGGCGGCGCCTCAAGACGGGGTTGCGTGCTTGCTGGCGAGGCCCCCTGCGCTCCTCCCGGAACCAGCGCGCGAGCACGCATGCGACCCGTCGCGTCTTTCAGCGCGCGGATCCGGATGCGGGAACGTCCTTCGACCGTCACCTCGACCCCGCGCGCGCCTTTCACCGGAAGCTCCCACCAGCCCTCCGCGTCGATCCGGGGCTTCGCTGGCTGGGCGGGACCGGCCTTGGGCCTTCCCGGACCGGTGGGCCGGGTCGTTGTCGCGGGGCTCGCCTGCGAGGCGGCTGTAAGAATGGCGGCGACAAGCAGCGAGATCGCGGCAGTGCGCAGGGCGCCCACCCATGTTCTGATGGCCATGCGGCTCCATGATAAGTGAAAAGGCAAGGCGCCGGCAGGCCCGCCCTCACCTGCGGATGCTAGAATCTGACCGCCATGCCACACAAGATCCTCATTGCAGAGGATGAGCCACACATTCGCAGGACGCTGCATTTCATCCTCGAGCGGGAAGGCTATGAGGTCCTCGCCGCCGCCGATGGAGAGGAAGCGCTCGATCTGGCGCGGCGCGAGCGACCAGATCTGATCCTGATGGACCTCATGATGCCACGGCGAGACGGCCTGGAAGTGCTGCGGGAGCTGCGCTCCTCGGAAAAATTCAAGTCCATTCCCGTGATCCTGCTGACTGCGCTGTCCGACTCCCACGACAAGGCCCGCGGTCTGGACACGGGGGCCGACGACTACCTGACCAAACCGTTCGATCCCCGCGAGGTGATCGCGCGGGTCCGCGCGCGGCTGCGGATCCAGTCCTTGCAGGCCGGCGAGATCAATACGGAGCGGGCACGCGTGGCTCTGGAGACCGCCGGCGCCGCGGCGCACGAGATGAGCCAGCCGCTGACGGTGATGTACGGCAACGTCGAGCTGCTGTTGATGAAGATGCCGCCGGACGATCCGCTGCGCCCGCTGGTCGAGAAGATCCGTCAGAACGGCGATCGGGCCATCGCCCTGCTGCGCAAGCTCCAGAGCGTCCAGCGCTACGCCACGAAGTCCTACACCGATCGGTCCGAGATTCTCGATCTGGAACGTTCTTCGACGGCGACACCTGACCTGGAAGGAGGAACCGGCGATCCGGAAGGTGGGACCGGCGATCCGGGATAGATCTCCTTCAGGCTTCCGCTCCGGGCGGCCGACCGGCGGCGGTGCTTTCCTCCCCTATCAGACCGAATCCGCGCAGAGCGAGACTCGCTCCGGGGAGACAGCAACGCTCGAGGGGATCCTGGAACGGGTCGTCTATAGCAATGAGGAGAACGGCTGGAGCGTCGTGCGGCTGTCGGCACCGGCGCGGCGGGAACTCGTCACG
>QHYA01000132.1 GCA_003223995.1 Acidobacteriota bacterium
CTCATCCTGAAGGGAGAAAGGCAAAAGGAGTCCGAGCTGGGGGACGAGAACGTGTACCGGATCGAGCGGCAGTACGGCACTTTCGCACGGTCGTTCACGCTGCCGACGCAGGTTGACGCCTCGAAGATCAAAGCCACTTACCGGGACGGAATCCTCGAGATCACCCTCCCGAAGTCGGCGGAGGCCAAACCCAAGAAGGTGGAAATCCACGCTGCTTGATTCCGACACTGTTTCCAGAGAGGGGTCACGGCCTGGCGCCGGAGCCCCTTTCTGCTTCCTGCGAGGGAGGCATCGTTGTGGCGCCGAGTGTCCGGCATTATCATGGGGTTAGTAACCCCGACGAGCCGCGAGGCGGAGAGAGGATAGAAATGCCCGCAGAGCCTGACAATCGGAAGGGCGATACAGTAGGAGGGGCAGGGGAAGGCTTCGAGCTCCCGCCCACTCTTGGGATCCTGCCGCTTCGGAACAGCGTCCTCTTCCCGAACACGGTCATGCCGATCTCCGTCGGCCGCGAGAAGACACTGCGGCTGCTCGATGACGCGATCAAGAACTCGCGACCCATCGCCGTCATCAGCCAGAAGGACCCCGCGGTGGACGACCCGGACCCTGAAGGGCTGTACCGCTACGGAACCGCAGCGAGGATCCTCAAGGCGATCAAGATCGGGGGCGGAAACGTCAACCTCATCATCCAGGGCGCCTGCAGGATCCGGGTCAGGCAGTTCATCCAGCAACAGCCCTTCTTGGCCGCGCAGGTCGAGAAGCTGGACGAGATCATCGAGCCCGGAATCGAGACCGAGGCCCTCGCGCGCAACCTCACGACGCAGTTCCAGAAGCTGGTATCCATCCATCCGTCGCTGTCCGGCGATCTGGCCGAGCTCGTCGCCTCGACGGAGGACCCTTCGCGTCTGGCGGACATCATCGCCTCCTCGCTGCTGATCTCAGTGGCGGAGAAGATGGCGCTCCTCGTCAAGTTCAACCTCCGCGAACGGCTGGAGAGGCTGACCGAGATCGTCTCCAGGGAGATCGAGGTCACGGAACTCGGCAGCAAGATCCAGTCGAAGGTCATGGACGAGGTCGGCAAGTCGCAGCGGCAGTACTACCTGCGGGAGCAGATGAAGGCGATCCAGAAGGAGCTGGGAGAGGACGAAGGCCGTGCCAACGAGATCGCCGAGCTGCGCAAGGCGATCGACGAGGCCGGGATGACCAAGGAGGCGAAGGAGGTCGCCGACCGCGAGCTGGAACGGCTGTCCAAGATGCCTCCCGGCTCGGCGGAATACACCGTCTCCCGCACCTACCTGGACTGGCTCATCGCGGTCCCCTGGTCGAAGACGACCGAGGACAAGATCGAGATCGCCGGGGCGAGGACGATCCTCGACGAGGACCACTACGATCTCAAGGACGTGAAGGAGCGCGTCCTCGAGTACCTCGCCGTCCGCAAACTGAAGAACGACCTGAAGGGACCGATCCTCTGCTTCGTTGGTCCGCCCGGGGTGGGAAAGACCTCGCTCGGCAAGTCCATCGCCAGGTCGATGGGGCGCAAGTTCACGCGCGTGTCGCTGGGAGGCATCCGCGACGAGGCCGAGATTCGCGGGCACCGGAGAACCTACATCGGCTCGCTGCCGGGACGGATCCTCCAGGGCCTGCGTCGGGCCGGGACCAAGAACCCTGTCTTCATCCTCGACGAGATCGACAAGGTCGGGATGGATTTTCGCGGAGACCCGTCCTCGGCGCTTCTCGAGGTGCTCGATCCCGAGCAGAACAACGCTTTCTCGGATCATTACCTGGAGGTGCCGTTCGATCTCTCCCAGGTGCTCTTCATCACGACGGCCAACGTCCTGGACACCGTCCCTCCGGCTCTCAGGGACAGGATGGAAGTCCTGAGGCTGCCGGGCTATTCGGAGGAGGACAAGCTCGAGATCGCCAAGAGGCACCTGCTGCCCCGCCAGATCGCCGAGCACGGCTTGACGAACGAGAACGTCGTCTTCGACGACTCCGCCATTCAGCGCGTCATCAACGAGTACACGTCGGAGGCAGGCGTTCGCAACCTGGAACGCGAGATCGCGTCGATCTGCCGGAAGGTCGCGCGCCGTCTGGTGGAGGAGCGCCCGGAGGGAACCGTGATCGTCCGCGGCGAGGACATCCCCGGCTATCTCGGGCCGCTCAAGTTCTTCCGTGAGGTCGCCGAGCGCACCGACCGCTCCGGGATCGCGATCGGTCTCGCCTGGACCCAGAGCGGAGGCGACATCCTCTTTGTCGAATCGACCCGCATGCGCGGGCGCGGCAAGGTCCTGATCACGGGCTCCCTTGGCGACGTGATGAAGGAATCGGCCCAGGCCTCCCTGTCCTACATCCGCTCCAACGCGCGGCGCTTCGGCATCGACGAGCACACCTTCGACAAGTTCGACTTCCACGTGCACGTGCCAGCGGGAGCCATCCCGAAGGACGGCCCGTCGGCGGGCGTCACGCTGCTGACGTCTCTGCTGTCGCTCCTTCTGAACAGGCCCGTTCCTTCGGACGTGGCAATGACCGGCGAGATCACCTTGCGGGGCAAGGTCTTGCCCGTGGGCGGTGTGAAGGAAAAGGTCTTGGCCGCGAAGCGGGCCGGGATCAAGCGGGTCATCCTCCCCGCACGCAACGAGAAGGACCTGACGGATCTTCCCCCCTCTGTCTCCGAGGCCTTGACATTCCGCTTTGTCTCGGAGGTCGAGGATCTGCTGAAGGAGGTCTTCGGAACCGATGCCTTCGTTCCGCTGGAGGGAAAGCGCGGGGAGCGGCGGGACGAGATCGTGGCTCTGGGCTGAGCGTCCCTGGAGGCATCCTGCGGAGTGATCTCCGCAAGCGAGCTGCTGTTAGCGGTGCGCGAGGTGAAGCTCGTGCGGGTCGATGCGGGGTGGGGAGGGCGGAGCGTAGCCGAGGAACCAGAGTTTGTCAGGATACTTGAAGCCGCCGACAATTCCCCCGTACGCGACCACACCCCCGTAGCCGATACCGTTGTACCCCATCCCGCAGGCGGTCGGAACGCCGCATCCCGAGGCGGCTGAAGGGGGCGGCTGATTCACGATCACCGTGACAGGAGACTGCTGGCCGCCACCTGAAGGTTCCACCGCGTCGTAACCGCCATCGTCTGCTCCGCTTCGCAGCCGAAGGTGCCTTCGGGGCGCCGCGGGCAGCGAAGGTTCGGAGGAGGAAACGACGCTCGGCGGCTTCGGGTTGGCGACTTCCCCTCCGATCCTCCTTCCCCAGTCGTCCAGATTCGTCAGGACCATGACACGTTGGCCATGCGAGTCATGAGCCGAGAAGATGCGCGAACTCTCCCGGTCTCGCGGCGGCGGGTTTTCCTCCCCCCTCATGGGGCTCTCGTTTGCGTCCATGATCGCCTCCAGCACCGAGTCATCGGCCCCGGCGCGCTTGAGCTTCAGGAGGATGTCAACGGTCGGCCTGAAGCTGGTTCCGCTGCCTCTGACCTCCCGGGCGATCAGGTTGGAACTGACCCCCTCCCCTAGAAGATCAAGAACGTCCTCCAGCATCAGGGGGGGCTGAATGATCTCGCTGGCATGGAGGGTTCTTGGGTGTGACCGCACCGAGGCCGCCATGCTCGTTCCTTCGAGCAGAAAGACCACCGGTACGGCCAGAAGCAAAGCGGCGAATCTCTTCGGGATGGAAACGCTGCGGTTGCCGTTTCGAGAACACATACGGGCTGGCTCCACTCTTCTGAAGCGATTATCCGCCCGAAGAATGGCGCTGTCAAAAAACTGACGGTATGGCTTCCTCTCGCGGTGCCCTTCACATCCCGCTCCCCTCGGCCGCGCCGCAATTGGTCTGTTGGAGCAAAAGATGGCCCCACGACGCCAAAATCGGCGAGAATCAGGGGTCTTGACAGGAGCCGGAGCGGTACTATAATGCCGCCCGTTTGGAAGGGGGGTCATCCTCCAGAAAGCTGTGAACTTCCACGCCGTCAGCTCAGTGGCGCGGACCGTCGTGTACGAGCACGTGCACAGGGAGGTACGCAGTCGTGATGAAGGGTCGGGTGAAATGGTTCAACAACGCAAAGGGCTATGGATTCATCGCGCGGGAGGACGGCTCCGACATTTTCGTCCACTACTCCGCCATCGAGGGAGATGGCTACAAGTCGCTCGAACAGGGCCAGGAGGTTGAGTTCGAGATTGCTGACACCCCCAAGGGCCCGCAGGCCGAGAGGGTCAGCAAGGTCTAACACTGCACTGGCGGCGCCAGACGGACGGCCCTGGGGAAGTGCCCGGGGCCTTCTGTTGTACAGAGCCTCGAAACGGCACCGAGGGCCCATGGCCTTGCGGCCGCTGCCCATCGCTCGAGCGTTGGAAGGGCGTATATATACGGCCGGAGGGAAGGGGCGCGGGCGGACGAATGCGTTTTCCCTCCGGGGGGACGAACATTTATCCGGTCCTGATCGATCTGGGCCAGCTCCGAATCGGCGGAGTGACGATCCCGCTCGCCATAGGAGGCTATGGCGCGGTGTTCGTGCTGGGCATCATCCTCGGCTGGGCCGTGGTGGTGACTCTGGGACAACGGGTCGGTCCACGATCTGTCTTCTCCGACACGTACATCACGGCGATCATCGCGGGGGTCATCGGCGCCAAGCTGACCAACGGGCTGGTCTTCCTTCCGGACATCCTGTCGGGGCGGAAGCCCCTTGCGATCATGCTCATGGGCGGTGGAGTCTGGCTCGGGGGGGTCATCCCCGCCCTCTTCGTCATCTACTGGAAGATGCGGCAACATGGGATCCACCCCGGTATCGGAGCGAATATCTTTTTTGTCGCCGTCCCGCTTGCCCACGGTGTCGGACGGATCGCCTGCCTT
>QHYA01000133.1 GCA_003223995.1 Acidobacteriota bacterium
AGCCGCGGCGGATCATCTCCCGAACGTCGGCCGTGTCCCGGGCGTGTGCCCGCTCGATCTTGGCGAGCGCCTGCGCGTAGAGGTCGTAGTGAAGGAATGCGACCCGCCCTTCCTGCTGGATGAAGAGGCTCCGCTCGCGCCATCCGGGCAACTCCGGAATGAAGTCCGCAGGACAGGCCAGTTCGATGTTGATGCGCAAGCTCTCCTTGAGCGACGGGAGCGCGCGGAACAGACTCTCCTCCTCCGGGGCGATCTTCAGGTCCACATCGATGGTGGTCGGTCGCCAGCCCAGAAGCACGGCCGTCGCGCCTCCTGTGAAGTAGACGCTCACCTCCGAGGCGGCAGCCTGCCCCAGGGCCTTCATGAACCGCTCGAGGCTCCCGCGATCGGTCAGTTCGCGCATTCGAGGGCTCTTTCGAAGCTGACAAGAGTGCGGATGAGGGCATTGTAGCGGGAATGAGCGGAGTCGGGGTCCTCCCGCGCCAGCAACGCGTACAGCCTGTGCTCGGCATCGGCGATCGTGCTGTCGGGAACCGGTAGGCCCGCCCGTCTCAAGCGGGGCAATCCGATAGCGACGAGCAGTGCGGCCACGGTCTCGCGGCCAGCGGCGAGATCCTCGATTCCCTGCCGGATCAGTTCCTCGCCCGGGAAGCGGTCTGCTAGCATCAGGGGAGATTGTACGCGGTGCCACATGTCGCGGGGCGCCTCGGGGCCGGCAGGGCGGCGACGATGCCGTGCGCGCGCATAACGCCTAGGAAGAACCTTTTCCTCCGATTCGTGCTAGCATGATGCTTCGGCTCGATCCCCATCAGCGTGCCCGTAGCTCAGCTGGATAGAGCACCAGCCTCCGGAGCTGGGGGTCGGAGGTTCGAATCCTCTCGGGCACGCCAGCCGCATGCTCATCAGTCGGCACGCAGCGCTCCAGCCGCCGCAACCGCAGACCCACACCAGGACGCTTCTGCCGCGATCGCCCGCCTCATCTTCATTCGAGGCATCCTCAAGTTTCGGGCTGATGGGTGGGGGATAATAAGCTCCATTCGTGGAGGGGTTCCGGTCGATGGCCGTCAAGAGCAAGGATTACTACCAGGTGCTCGGTGTCGGTAGAGATGCCTCGAAGGCCCATATAAAGGCGGCGTACCGGAAGCTCGCCCGGAAATACCATCCCGATTTCAACCCCGGCAACAAGGAGGCAGAGGAGCGCTTCAAGGAGGTCCAGGAGGCCTATGACGTGCTGAGCGACCCCGAGAAGCGGAAGAAATACGACCAGTATGGTGAGAACTGGCAGAAGGCCGCGGAGGGATTCACACCACCTCCAGGCTGGGAAGGATTCCGCACCAGGTCAGGAACCAGATCCGGAGGATTCGATTTCGGCGACTTGGGGGATCTCGGTTTCGGCGGAGGGGGCCTGGGGGACATCTTCGAAGAGCTGCGAAGCCGCACAGGACGGGCGGGGTGGGCGGGGCGCCCCCGCGCGCGGCGCGGTCAGGATGTCGAGGCCGAGCTGGAATTGTCCCTGGAAGAAGCTCATTCGGGAGGACGCAAGACCCTCAATATCCGGGCGGCCGAGACCTGTCCGACATGCCGGGGGGCTGGTGTGCTGCAGGGTGACCGAATCTGCCCGGAATGCAGCGGGGAGGGGACCGTTCTTCGGACAAAGCCGATAGAGGTGAATTTCCCCCGGGGTATCCGCGACGGCACGACGATGCGCCTGCGGGGACAGGGGAGCCAAGGCACCGGCAGCGCTCCGCCGGGGGACCTGCTCCTGACCATCCGGCTGCGTCCCCATCCGATCCTTGCCGTGAGCGGAGACGACCTTGAAGTGACGGCACCGGTTGCACCCTGGGAGGCGGTGCTGGGGACGAAGATCGAGGTGCCTACCATCGGTGGAAAGGTGGAGGTGACTGTTCCTCCCGGGTCTCAGGCCGACCAGAGACTGCGGCTGCGAGGTCAGGGGTTGAACAAGCGGCGCGGAGGGCGCGGCGACCAGTACGTGCGGCTCATGATCGTGGTTCCCCAGCATGTGAGCGAGAGAGAGCGGCAGCTATACGACGAGCTCCGCCGCATCTCCCGCTTCGATCCTCGGACGGAGCAGGGGAGCCGCTGACGCCGGGGCGGCAGGGGCGGAAACAGCAACGGCAGGAGTGGTGCAGCAGCGCCGGTCCGTTGCCAGCCTCTCTTTCGCTAGCGTAGGATTATGTGGCGCGCCTGTAGCTCAATTGGATAGAGCGGCAGCCTTCTAAGCTGCGGGTTGGGGGTTCGATTCCCTCCAGGCGTACCAGTCAAGTATGGTGAGTGTAGCTCAGTCGGTAGAGCTCCTGACTGTGGATCAGGCGGCCGTGGGTTCGAGCCCCACCACTCACCCCAATCCAGTTCCTTCGCTTCTTGAAGTCGGGGTAAATGGCCGGGGCGCGATAAAGCGAAGAACAGGCGGTCAGGAGCCTGCTCGCAAACCTGGTTGAGGCTTCAATATCTCCAGTCGTCGCCCGGCATGATTCGGCGCATGAACTCATCGAACAGCGGGACCGTAAAAGCCGTGTCACCGTGACTCGGGCTCCAGATCATTCCCTTCGCGATCAACTGGCTACGCGTCGGGCCCAGCGAGGTTACCTTGCGCTTGAGTATGAGCGCGATGTCCCCCGAACGATGCGGCCCTGCTCCGAGGTCAGCCATGGCACGCAAGTATTTTTTCTCGACGGGCGTAAGCCGGTCGAATCTCACGCGGAAGAAACTGTCGTCGAGGGCTGCGATGGCCGCCTTTGATGCGACGTCTACATCGTGACGAGTGATCGGCGAAGCTTCTGCCGCATCCCAGGCGTGCTTGCCCCACTCCTGAAGAAAATACGGGTAGCCCCGGGTATCCCTCACGATCTGCACGAGGGCGTCTTCGTCCACATTGACGTTTTGCGCCATAACTGGTTTCTCGATCGCCTGCCTCGCTGCAGGTTCGAGCAGCGGTCCGATTCCTGGAAAATCGAACAGGCGCTCCGCGTAGGACTTGGCGCGACCCATCTGCCCCCTGAGCTGAGGCAGACCCGCGCCGATCAGCACGACCGGAACACGACGTTGTGCCGTCCGATGGAGCGCCACGATGAGTGCCGCTAGCTCTTCCTCCGTGACGTACTGCAGCTCGTCGATGAAGAGTACGAGTGCGGTGCCCGCTTTCTGTGCGGCGGCGCCGGCGGCCTCCAGCAAGGCTTGCAGATCGTGCTCCAGATCGCCATTGTCGGCGAGTCCCGGCTCTGGATCGAAGTCGAACCCGACCTCTATGTCGTGATACTTGACCTTCAGCGCCTTTGCGAATCCGGCGAGGCCTCGCAGAGCTCGCTGAGAAAGGTCCTTCGCTTGTTCATTCCTGGAAAGGCGCAACAAGGCTTGCCGCAACTCAGGCGCAAGCAGTGCGGGCAAGGAACGATTCTCGGGCGCCTCGATGCGAACGGTCTGAATGCCTGTCGCCTCCGTTTCGTCGCGCACACGATCGAGCAGAACGGTCTTGCCGACCCCCCTGAGTCCTACCATCAGAAGGCTCTTCGTAGGCAGGCCCAGGCGCACTCTTTCGACTACTACGCGAGCGGTTTCGCGCAGCTCTTCGCGCCCCGCCAGTTCTGGTGGCTGGGTCCCGGCACCAGGGCTGAAGGGATTCCGGACGCGGTCCACGGTCGTCAATTTATACGGATATTAGGTAAATTACAAGCATTAAATAAACTCCCTAATTTTCTTCAAATTCAGGGCCCCAAGCAGACTGTCAGACGAGTGGGAGCCGCGACTCAAGCATGCCTTGGCTGGCCGGCAGGCTCTCGGCCCCGCCCGGGGGCCGTTCGAGTAGTAATGACTGTGTTGGATAGACGCTACTGATGTTGATCTACGTCACGAAAGCATCGAAACCCCGCGCCCTTCCTGAAATTCTCCATGCCTGTGGATCAGGCGTCCGTGGGTTCGAGCCCCACCACTCACCCCAATCCAAGTTGTTCACTGCTTGAGCCACCTCCGGTTCATCGGGATGAGAAGAGTTCTGAGAGGGATTGTGCTGATGCGGATCTGTTGGGTCTCTCGAGTTGGAAAAGCCAGACGATTATTCGGGGGGAAGATCCTCCGGCTCGTGCTCGCGGATTCGGCTTGGCTCGACCACCCAGAGCTTGCCTCGTAAGGTCCCGGCCTCCAGAGCATCGAGCAGACCCTCCGCGAGACGGGAGTTCTCGTCGAACTTGAACTTCATTTGCTCGGCGTGATGGGGATCGGAACGAAACGCTCCCGGCTCATTTCCGAACCGTAGGCAATGCAAGCGAGGACATCGTCTCGCGTGAGGCTGGGGTACTCCCTGAGAAGCTCCTCAACCGATTCGCCCGATGCCAGTAGGTCCAGCACGAGGGGCCGCGGGGAGCTGGATCTTATGCCATTTCGCCAGACCACCGGCGGATCCCACCGAAGGTGTTCCTTCGGTCAATACAACGGCGATACAAAACGACGTTCTGAGATCGCGCCTCGGAGTTTAGGGCCGAGGAGACGGGGGAGGCGCCGCGACTGCGGGCGCCGGCACCAGGGGATGTGGCACACGATAGAGCCTCCAGGGTCCGGATGTTGTCAGTGGGACCAAACCGACACTCTCGAAGAATCGGCGATGCACCGCCTCGCCACCGTTTATCAGTGCGAAGTCGAAAAAGGCGAAATCGGAACGCCGGACACTCTGCGGCACCCACCTGAGACCAGGCGTCCAACCGGCCTGGCGCGGCGGCTGATATACCACCAGGCTGGGCGCATAGTCGGCAAAGGAAAAGCTTAGCGTCCCGCCGTGGTGAACCTGCGCGTATCCGCCATGTCAACGCGCTCGAAGGTCCGCCAGTACACCGAGGTGACCATGCAGACCGTCGTCAGCAACAGAAGCGCCGCCACTCGGCGGGCTAGTGGAGAGAATCTGGGCGCAGGCAGCGCGAGCAGCAACGCCACAGCCGCGTATGGCATCCATCGTGCCCCGAACTGAAGGGTATTCTGAAACTTGACCGGCAGAACGATGTACAAGACCACGCACATCATGGCGAGCGATAGCAACCGTCCGTCAGTACTCTCGCGCCATTTACTCCATGCCTGTACGGTCGCGAGGGCGCACCAGCCGAGCAGGAACGCGAGAGCGATCGGCTCGAGTGTTCCGGTCACCCCGCCGAGAATGGAGTCGGTCAGGGTCGCCGGGGAGAGGCGCTCGAGGGAAGACCCCCAGAACGTGCCGGTCTCGAAGCCGCGCCCCTGCAAATTCACGAACCACCACATCGCAAGCGCTCCGGCGGGCAGCAGCGTAGCTCCTCGCGCGAGCTGGGATCGCAGCGGCAATCGTGCTCGCAGGCCGTCGACTACCAGCCACAACGCGGCGAAGGCGAACCACAGCGCGTGCGTGAGGTAGAGCACGAACGCCAGCCCGGCGAGCGCGAAGGAGCGCCGCAAGCTCAGCACGGCCCGTGGCTCGGTGGCGTGCAGCCAGAGCACGAACACCGGCCACCCGAAGAGGAAGCTGAAAAATCCCCAATACAGCGTGTGATTGAAAACCAGAATCGATGCCAAGACGGGCTGGCTCTCAGGCCGGCGGCCGTCCGCCGCTAGTGCGTGTACCGCGACCACCCAGAGAAGGGCCAGCAACAGGAAGGCCAGCCGCCCGGCGTTCGCGGCTCCGGCAAGCGCCCAAGCTGCACCGAGGAGCACGTATGACAAACCATAGGGAGTCAACCACTGGATTGCGTATGGCGAACCCGGATCTCGGAGCACGTCGAGGAGGAGCCGGATCTGCGCGGTGTGCTGAGGCAAATCGGTAATGGGGGGGAACCGCACGAGCAGGAAAGGCACTGCCACCGCCAGCAGGCTCGATCCAGCCAGCGCAAGGCGCCACCGCCGCTCTCGGGAGAGGATGTTCGTGACAGCTGTCGAACCATGGACATGAAAGCGCCATCCCCTCATCGGAAGAGGGGTCTCCCCACCGCCCTGGCCACCTCGGCGAGCTCCGTCATCATCTTCTCGAAGGCCTCCAGTGTCAGGCTCTGCCGTCCGTCGCTGAGCGCCCGGTCGGGGTCGGGGTGGACCTCCACCATGAGGCCGTCGGCCCCGACCGCCACGGCGGCGCGAGCCAGGTCGGGCACGATCTCCCGCCGGCCGGCGGCGTGGCTGGGGTCAACGATCACCGGGAGGTGGGTCTTCTCGCGCAGCGCCGGCACGGCGGACAGGTCGAGCGTGTTTCGGGTCTCGCGCTCGAAGGTGCGGATGCCGCGCTCGCAGAGGATGACGCGGGGATTGCCCGCGGCAACGACGTACTCCGCCGCCAGCAGCAGCTCCTCGATCGTCGCCATCATCCCCCGCTTCAGCAGGACCGCGCGGGGTTGCCCCCCAACGGCGGACAGCAGGCGGAAGTTCTGCATGTTGCGCGCACCGATCTGTAGGACGTCGGCGTGGCGGGCGACGAGCTCGACGTCCTCCGGGGCGACGACCTCCGTCACGACTTTCAGCCCCGTCCTCGCGCGCGCCTCCGCGAGCAGCTCCAGCCCCTCCTCGCCCAGCCCCTGGAAGCTGTAGGGGGAGGTGCGTGGCTTGAAAGCCCCTCCCCGCAGCAGCCGCGCCCCCGCGGCGGCGACGGCCGTGGCCACCGCCATGAGCTGATCGCGCGACTCCACGGCGCAGGGCCCCGCGATGACCTCCAGGCGTCCCCCGCCCACGATGACCTCGTCCACCTTCACGCGGGTCGGCTCGGGATGCCTCCGGCGGGAGACGAGAGGATACGGAGCGGCGGCGGGATGTACTTCGCGCACGCCCGGCATCGCGCCCAGGCGCTCGGCCAGGGCCTCGGCGCCTGCCCCGACGACGCCGATGAAGTTCTCCCCCTCAGCCTCGCTGACCTGCGCGCGGAATCCCGCCCCCTCTATGAAGCGGACGATGTCCGCCTTGACCTTCACCGAGCAGCCGCGCTCGAGCACCGCGATCACCGCACACCTCCCTTCAGCTCCTGGAGAAACGACACGGGGTCCGCGCCGCGCTCGATCGCCTCCACCAGGGCGCTGCCCACGATCGCCCCGTGGGCGCGCGCAGCGATGGCGCGGACGTCCCGCGGCTCGCGCACGCCGAAGCCCGCGAGGACGGGCACAGGCGAGACCTCGCGCACCCGGTCGAGATAGACGAGCGTCCCTTCCGACACACCGCCCGGCCCTCCGTTCCTCCCTCCGATGCTGCCGCCCGTCGTCCCCGTCATCGTCACGGCGTAGACGAATCCGCGGCTCGCGCGGCACAGCCGGCCGAGCCTCTCCGGCGGGGTGACGGGAGTGACGAGCTGCACCAGGTCCAGGCCGGTCTCATCGCAGGCCTCGCGCACCGGGGCGCATTCCTCGAACGGGAGGTCCGGGACGATCAGCCCCGACACTCCCGAACGCGCGGCCCTCGCGAGGACGCTCTTCACGCCGAGGGCCAGGATCGGGTTGAGGTAGCTCATCAGCAGGAGAGGCGTCCGGAGCGCGCCGGCCGAGGGAAGCCCCTCCAGGATCCCATCGAGCGTCACGCCCGAGGCCAGGGCCGCACGGCTGGAGCGCTGGATCGTCAGGCCGTCGGCCATGGGATCGCTGAAGGGAACGCCGATCTCGATTAGGTCCGCCTCGCCCGCCACGGCCCGCAGAAGATCCGCGAAGGTCTCCGGATGCGGGAACCCGGCCGTGAGGAACGCCGCCAGGGCCGGCCTTCCCGCCGCGTTCGCGGCCCGGATGGCATCCGTGATCCGGCTCATGCGCCCGGATCTCCAATAGCCGCCCGCGCGCGCTCGAGCGCCGGGAGGTCCTTGTCACCGCGCCCCGACAGTCCGACCAGCACGAGCGCGCCGGGATGCTCCCGCGCCCAGCGCCGCGCGCCCGCCAGCGCGTGGGCCGGCTCGAGTGCCGGGAGGATCCCCTCG
>QHYA01000134.1 GCA_003223995.1 Acidobacteriota bacterium
GTGGGTGTGAACTACTTCGACATGACGCGCAAGTGCAAGTGCGGGGCGGATACACTCGTCCTCTACGGCCCGGGTGATGTCGTCGGTGTCACCACCGAAGGGCAGCCCGTCCGCTTCCTGCTGGTTTCCGGGAGGCCTCTCGGGGAGCCGGTCGCTTGGTACGGTCCGATCGTGATGAATACGCAGGAGGAGCTGCGGGCGGCGTTTCGGGAGTTCGAAGAGGGGACCTTCGTGAAGCACGCCCGGCGCTAGCCCCTAGCTGCTAGGGCTGGGACTCCTCATGCCCCTCTCGCATCCTCGTTTCATCCCATCTGCGTGTAAAATATCCAGATGCCGGCCGATCCTCTTGTGGCCGTTCTCGGCCGCATATCGCGGGCCGTCTCTCAGACACTCGAGCCGAAAGAGGTTTTCGCACGGGTGGCCGAGGCCGCGGCCACGATCCTCCCGTTCGACGTGATGCTGGTGGGGCGCCTCGAGGCGCCCGACACGCTGACACTCTACGCGGTCGCGGGGAGCATTCAGGATCCGCCGCGCACCATCCGTCTGGAGGACTTCTCCCCCATGATCCGGGTGCAGCCAGGGAGGATCGTCCGGATCGAGGACGCGGACCGCGAGCTGGACTCGAGCTTTGCCTTTGACCGTGAGCTCCGGCGGCAGGGCGTCCGGTCAGGTCTCCGCGCCCCCTTGCTCCGGGGAGAGCAGCTCGCCGGCGCCGTCTCGCTCTGGTCCAGGCGTCCGGGGGCCTTCAGCGTCGAGCACGAGGCAGCCCTCGAGCCGATCTCCGACTTGCTGGGCCTGGCCATCGAGCACGAGCGGCTCTGGAGCCTGGACATGGCGCGGCGGCGACGCCTGGATGTGGTCGACTCGCTTCTCCAGACGATGGCCGAAAGCCTCGACGTGCGAGAGATCTTCAACCGGGTCTCGGAGGTCGTTCAGCCGGTCCTGCGCCACGACCGGCTGATGCTCACCTCCCTCAGCGCGGACCGGAGCGAGATCACCGTGGATGCCCTCTCCGGCGAGGCGGTTCCCGACCTCCCGACCAAGTGGCCCGTGCGGGAGTGCGAGGCCGGCTTGCAAGGAAGGGAATACGTGCTCGTCGAGGATGTCGAGACGGACCCCGATTCGGGTTCCGAGCGGTGCCGCAGAGCGAGCGCGCTGGGGATCCGCTCGCTTCTCAAGATACCGCTGCGTCTCGATGGCGGCCTGGGCTCGCTGTTCTTCCTTTCACGAACCCCGCGCCAGTACTCGGAGGCGGATGTCGTCGTGGCCCGCCGGGTGGCCGACCACGTGAGCCTGGCTCTCGCCCATCAGAGCCTGGCCGAGGAGGTGCGGCGCGTGGCGGAGGAGCGACAGCGCGCCGCCCGGCTCGAGGAGCGAGTTGCGGCCCTCAAGGACGAGCTGGAGACGACGCTGGGCTACCGCCGCATCGTCGGCGAATCGAAGGAGTGGAAGGACGTCCTCACCCAGGCGGCGAAGGTGGCGCCCACCGAGACCACCGTGCTCCTCACGGGGGAGTCGGGAACGGGCAAGGAGGTCGTGGCTCGTTTCATCCACCGGGGCTCCCCCCGCACGGCCGGCCCGTTCGTGGCGCTCAATTGCGCCGCGCTGCCGGAGACGCTCCTCGAGTCGGAGTTGTTCGGCCACGACAAGGGGGCCTTCACGGGAGCGACTTTCGCGCGAGCGGGCCGGATCGAGCAGGCCGCAGGGGGCGTGCTGTTCCTCGACGAGGTGGGGGAGATGAGCCCGATCGTCCAGGCAAAGCTGCTGCGCGTCCTGCAGGAGCGGGAGTACCAGCGTCTCGGGGGGACGCGCCCGATCAAGGCGGACGTGCGCGTGGTGGCGGCCACGAACCGGGACCTCGAGGCGGCTCTGGCTCGCGGGGATTTCCGCGAGGACCTTTACTACAGGCTGCGCGTTTTCGAGATCCGGCTCCCCCCGCTGCGCGAGCGGCCCGAAGACATCCTGCCGATGGCTGAGGCTTTCCTGGAGGAAATCGGGCCGGCCGTGGGTCGGCCGGCCGCAGGCATCTCGCGCGAGGCCCACGACGCCCTGCTCTCCTACCCCTGGCCCGGCAACGTCCGCGAGCTGCGCAACGCCCTCGAGCGGGCCACCATCCTTTGCGACGGCGGTCTCATCACGCTCGAGCACCTGCCGATCGGGGTGGGGCGGTCGGGCCCCGCTCCCGGACCAGTCCAGGGAAGCCCCGGCGTCTTGCCGGCAGGGGGCGTCAACCTGGAAGGGGTCGAGCGCGACCTGATTGCCAGGGCGCTCCAGCAGGCGCGGAACAACCGCTCGCGGGCCGCGCGTCTGCTCGGCATCTCGCGTTCCCAGCTCTACTCCAGGATGCAGAAGCATGGTCTGGACGCTGGCACGACCCGTTCCCACGACTGATCGCGGTCGCGGCCACCAGCGGAGAGCCAGCCCAGGTCCGGTAGATGAGAAGGCGTCCCGACTCCTCAGGCTCCAACAACTGATTTACGAGCCGATCGTCGTCTGCGCGCGCTGCTGATCGCTTTCCCACACCTGTTCGATTCCAAACAGCCGCTCTCCCGCGAGGGGTGCGAAGACCTCCGTGATAACTGACGCCCTGTCAGCGCTTGCCGGCAGACTCACTCGAGATGGGGAAGAACCCGACCATGGGGCTTCACGCCGGCTTGTGGATCTCGCAGGCGATCCTTGCGGTCACGTTCGGGATGGCCGGTATGATGCAGATCTCGATGCCCGTCGGGGATCTCGCGAAGAGCTTGCCGTGGGTTGAAGACGTGCCGGAATTCTTGGTCAGATTCATCGGTGTTTGCGAGCTTGCGGGCGCGCTCGGAATGGTGCTTCCGTCCTTGACGCGGATCCTGCCGGTGTTGACGCCGATTGCCGGCGTCGGGCTCGCAGAGATCGTGCTATTCGCTACCGTCCTTCACCTCATGCGAGGTCAGGTGTCGGGCTTTGGCACGAGCGTTTTCCTGGGCAGCCTTTCTGCGCTCGTTGCCTGGGGCCGTTTCCGCAAAGCGCCCATCGCGCCGCGGGTGCTTCCGACGAGGGGTGCAGGGCAGGTGGCTCGAATACGAACTGCTTGCTGTTGACACGCAGCCGCGCAGGCTTTAGACTCCCTTTCCATCATGACTTCGCGAATCACCTGCACCGCCGCGTCTCTCCGAATGCGAATGCCCATGTGCATGCGCCGGCCGGGTGCTGGTCGACTCGCTGAGGTGAAGCCCTTCTAGTTTCTAGTCGAAGGCGTTCCCCGAGGCGAAAAGCCACCGCCCGGCCTGGACCAGCGGTGGCTTTCTTGTCTTCAACGACCTTTCCGGAGGAACGTCATGGCAACATCTCTAAAATCCGAGATCGCCCCTCACCTCGCCTTCGAAACGCGCGCCCTGCACGCGGGCGCCGCGCCTGATCCTGTGACAGGCGCGATCCTGACCCCGATCTACCAGTCGACCACGTACGTTCAAGAGGCGGTCGGCGTTCACAAGGGCTACACCTACAGCCGGACCGCCAACCCCACCGTCGCCGCCCTCGAAGGGCGCCTTGCCGCCCTGGAGGGGGCCGAGCACGCGGCGTGTTTCGCTACGGGACTCGCGGCCACGGCAGCTCTCGCCCTCTCGCTCCTCGACGCGGGGGAGCGCGCCATCGTTTCCGACGTCGTCTATGGGGGGACGGTGCGGCTCTTCCAGCAGGTGCTCGCTCGCTTCTCAGTGCAGGCGGAATTCGTCGACACCTCGAGCGCGAGCCACCTGGCTTCGGCGCTGCAACGGCCCGCTCGTCTGGTGTTCGTCGAGACACCCGCCAATCCGACGCTCAAGCTGACCGACATCGCCCTCGTGTCGCGGCTCGCCCGCGAGGCCGGGGCGGTGGTCGCGGTGGACAGCACGCTCCTCACCCCGGCGCTCCAGCGTCCTCTGGAGCTGGGCGCCGACGTCGTTCTACACTCGACGACCAAGTTCATCGAAGGCCACAACGCGACCCTGGGCGGGGCGTTGATCACCCGCAGCGCCGAGCTGCACGAGAAGTTCGCCTTCCTGCGCAACACGCTTGGTGCAATCCAGTCACCGTTCAACGCCTGGCTCACCCTCCAGGGGGTGAAGACCCTGCCGTTGAGAATGGAGCGGCACGCGGCGAACGCGCTCCGGGTGGCGCGCTTCCTCGAAGGGCACCCGCGCGTCGTGCGTCTGCTCTATCCAGGTCTTCCTTCCTTCCCGCAGCACGAGCTCGCCCGGAAACAGCAGGGCAGCGGCGGGGCGATTCTCGCCTTCGAGGTCGAGGGGGGTGTGGAGGCCGGCATCCGCGCGATGAACCGCGTGCGCCTCTGCGCTCTGGCGGAGAACCTGGGTGCCGCCGAGACGATCATCACCCATCCCGCATCGATGACGCACGCCGCCGTGCCCGCCGAGCAGCGCCTTGCGACCGGGATCACCGACGGCCTGATCCGCCTTTCCGTCGGGCTCGAGGAGCCCGACGACATCATCGAAGACCTGCGCCAGGCGCTTGCCGCCTGAACGGAAAGGAGCTTCCATGTCCCTGAACCCCGGTATCACGATCCTGAAGTTCGGCAGCTCCGTCCTGCGGTCGGAGCGCGATTTCCCGCTCTCGGTCCACGAGGTCTACCGCGCCTGGCGGCACGGCAGCCGAGTTGTCGCGGTCGTCTCCGCGCTGGGTTCGACGACCGATGATCTCCTGAAACGCGCCGAGCAACTGGGCCTCCCACCGAAACCCATGGCTCTCGCCTCGCTTCTCGCCACCGGCGAGGCGACAGCCGCCGCTCTCCTCGCTCTCCATCTGCATCGTTCCGGAATCCCCGCGACGAACCTCGATCCCGCCCAGGCGGGACTGCTCACCCGCGGCGAGCCGCTCGACGCCGAGCCGGTCGGACTCGATCGCGCGCGGATCCTGAGGGAGCTCGATCGGGGAGTCGTGGTCCTTCCAGGCTTCGTCGGACGCGACTTCGCCGGCCGTACGACCCTCCTCGGTCGGGGCGGATCCGATTTCACAGCTCTCTATCTGGCGCACGAGCTGGGCGGCCGGTGCGTGCTCCTGAAGGACGTGGACGGTCTCTACACGGCCGATCCGAACCTTCCGGGAAGTCGTGCGCGGCGCTACGCCTCGCTGGACTGGGGGACGGCGATCCGCGCCGGCGGGGCGGTGGTCCAGGAGAAATCGCTGCGGTTCGCAGAGGCGGTCGGACTCGAGCTGACCGTCACAGCTCCGGGGGCGCCCGCGGGGACGCTCATCGGTCCCGGCCCTGTGCGCACGGTCCCGCCGCGGCCGCAGCCGCCACCGCTGCGCGTGGCGCTTCTGGGCTGCGGGACGGTGGGCGGCGGGGTGCTCGAACGGCTGCTCGCTCTTCGCCGGTTCTTCGAAGTGGTGGGTGTCGCAGTGCGCGACCCGCGGCGCGAACGAGTTCCGGCCGTACCCCGCTCGCTGCTCAACGGTGATGCGAGCGAGCTGCTCGATCGTCCTGCCGACGTGGTCGTGGAGCTCGTGGGCGGAGTCGACCTTCCTCAGAGGTGGATCGGGCGGGCGCTCGCGGCCGGCCGGCATGTCGTGACCGCCAACAAGGCGCTCCTTGCGAACGGGATCGATGCCCTGCATGGGCTCGCCGCCGGCTGCGGCGTCCGGCTGCTGTGCAGCGCGAGCGTCGGCGGGGCGCTGCCGGCCCTGGAGACGGTTCGACGAGCCGCGGCCGCCGGTCCGGTGAGGTCCGTCTCGGGAGTCCTCAACGGCACGTCCAACTTTGTTCTGGAGGAGATCGCTGATGGCAAGAGCCTCCGGAGGGCGGTCGCGGAGGCGATGAGGCTCGGTTTCGCGGAGGCCGATCCGACCCTCGATCTGGACGGTACCGACGCGGCGCAGAAGCTTTCCCTCCTGGCCCGCGAAGCGTTCGGAATTCCCCTCGATCACCACGAGCTGGAGCGGCGCGGGATCGAGCGGTTGGACGAGGAAACCATCGCGGTGCTGCGCTCCTCGGACCGCACCGTGCGGCTGGTCGCCTGCTGCCGCCGTGCTTCGAGGGGGCTGACCGGTTCGGTCGCGCCCCGGGTCCTGCCTCAGGATCACCCCTTCGCCCGGACGCGTGGGGCGTGGAACTGCCTCGAGGTCGAGCTCGAATCCGGCGTCCGAATTACGCTCTCCGCCCAGGGCGCCGGCCGCTGGCCGACCACGGAGGCCGTGCTGGCCGATCTCTTCGATCTCGTGCGCCTGCGCTCCGCCGGCGGAGCGAAACATCAGGTGGCCGGCCGTGAGACGGTGGAGGTGGCGCAATGAAGACCGCCACCCGCTGCGTTCACTTCCATGACCTCCGCGATCCCTACGGTGCGACTGCGCCGCCCATCTATCAGACGGCCACATTCCATCAGCCGTCGGCGATCGAGTTCGGCGAGTACGACTACACGCGAAGCGCGAACCCGACTCGCTCGCTCCTCGAGGAGCAGCTCGCGGCGCTCGAGGAGGGTTCCTTCGCCTGCGCCTTCGCCAGCGGGATGGCGGCGATCGCGGCGGTCACAAGGCTGGTCGAGGCCGGCGGTGAGATCCTGGCAGGGGAGGACCTGTACGGGGGTGCGAGCCGCCTCTTCTCTCAGGTCTCCTCCCGCCAAGGAATCAGCGTACGGTACGCCGACCTGACCGACCTCGACACCGTGCAGCGCGCGATGACTCCTGCCACCCGGCTCGTGATGGCCGAGACGCCCACCAATCCGCTGCTGCGGATCGTGGACATCGCGGGACTCGCAGAGATCGCACACAGGCGCGGAGCGGTTCTGGCGGTGGACAACTCGCTTCTCTCCCCCTGCCTGCAACGGCCCCTGCGGCTGGGAGCGGACCTCGTGATCCACTCGGCGACCAAGTTCCTCTGCGGCCACAGCGATCTGTCCGCCGGCGCGGTCGTCGGCGGCGATCCGGAGCTCGGGCGCCTCCTCGCCTTCCACCAGAATGCCGAGGGGGCGGGGCTGGCGCCGTTCGACAGTTGGCTGCTGTTGCGCAGCATCAAGACCCTGCCGCTGCGTGTCGAGCGGCAGACAGCTTCGGCGTGCCGGATCGCGGAGTTTCTCGCCGGGCGTCCCCAGGTCGGCAGGGTCTTCTTCCCCGGCCTTCCCGATCACCCGGGGC
>QHYA01000135.1 GCA_003223995.1 Acidobacteriota bacterium
GACCTCCGGGACGCCTGCGTGCGCTGATCCGGGTCTGCCGCCCTCTCCGCCCGTTGCGGTGGTCTCGGCCCCGTCTTCTCCGGAGGTCTTCAGCTCCGCTCGGTGGCGCTCGAAGAAACGCCAGATCCGCGAGAGGAACCGGTGGCAACCCTCGATCCCCTGCTCCGACCAGAGGAACTCCGCTTCCGGAGGGGCCGCGAAGAGCACGTAGAGGCGGACCGTGTCGGCCCCGTATTTCTCGCGCATGCGGTCCAGGTCGGGCGCGTTGTTCTTGGATTTCGACATCGCCCCAAGGCTCCGGACCAGGTCGCTTCCGTCGTGCGGACAGACGTAGCGGGAGGCAGCCCCCTGCTCGTCCAGGACGACCCGGACCTCCTCCGGGGCAATGTAGCGGTGCACCTGGCAGAAATAGCTGTAACAAACGACCATCCCCTGGGTCAGCATGTTCGCCACGGGCTCGTCCCCTTCAACAAGGCCGAGGTCCCGCATGAACTTGTGGAAGAAGCGGCAATAGATCAGGTGTCCGGTCGCGTGCTCGATCCCCCCGATGTAGAGGTCGATGGGAAACCAGTCCCGCGCGGCCTCGGCTGCGAAGGGAAGTCTCGAGTTCTTCGGATCGACGTAGCGGTAGAAGTACCAGGAAGAATCGACGAAGGTGTCCATCGTGTCGGTCTCGCGGCGGGCGGCCTTCCCGCATCGCGGACAGGGGACGTTCACGAACTCCGGCACGCTCGCCAGAGGCGCCCCGGTGATTCCCTTGAGATCGACGTGCTCCGGCAGCAGCACAGGGAGCTCGTCGTCCGGGACCGGGACGATCCCGCACGATCGGCAGTAGATGATCGGGATCGGGGTGCCCCAGTAGCGCTGCCTGGAGATCCCCCAGTCTTTCAGCCGGTAGGAGACGGCGGCTTCCCCGAACCCTCTCGCAGCGGCGTGCTCCGTCATCGCGCGCCGGGCCTCGGAGGCGGGCACGCCGCTGAAGGCGCCGGAGTTGACCAGGGTGCCGCCCTCGCTCGCCGTGTACGCGCCGCTGGACTGCTCCCCAGCCGGCGCAGCAATGACCTGTCGCACCGGCAGGCCGAACCTCCGGGCGAACTCCAGGTCCCGCTCGTCGTGGGCGGGAACCGCCATGATGGCTCCTGTCCCGTACTCCATCAGGACGTAGTTGGCCACCCAGATCGGCACACGTTCGCCGCTGAAAGGATTCACTGCGAAACGCCCCGTCGGCACCCCATCCTTCTCCGGCTCGGAGAAACGCTCCCGCTGCGCCTTCTCGCGCGCCGCGGAGACGAACCGGCGGACCTCCTCCTCGCGGCCCGCGCCAGCCGTGATGGCTCCGAGCTGCGGATGGTCGGGGGCCAAGACGAGGAAGGTCGCCCCCCAGATCGTGTCGATGCGGGTCGTGAAGACCTCCAGAGCGTCATCGAGCCCTTCGATCGGGAAGCGGATGCGCGCCCCCTCGCTGCGGCCGATCCAGTTCCTCTGCATCGTGCGAACCGGCTCCGGCCAACCCGTCATCCCATCCAGGCACCGGTCCAGCTCTTCCGCGTACCTCGTGATCCGGATGAACCATTGGTCCATCTCTCGCTGTTCGACCTCGGTGTCCTCGTGGCGCCAGCACCGGCCGTTCTCGACCTGCTCGTTGGCGAGGACGGTCTGGCAGCGAGGGCACCAGTTCAGCACGCGGCGGCTGCGGCAAACGACGTCCCGCTCGAGCATCCGGAGGAAGAACCACTGGTTCCAGCGGTAGTATTCCGGCAGGCAGGTCGTGACCTCTCTCGCCCAGGCGTAGGACAGCCCCAGCTCCTTGAGCTGCCGGCGCATGGCATCGATGTTGGCTAACGTCCACTCCCGCGGATCGATTCCCCGCTCGATCGCGGCGTTCTCGGCCGGCAAGCCCAGAGCGTCCCAGCCCATCGGGTGCAGGACGTCGCGGCCCTGGAGCCGCTGGAAGTGGGCGACGGAGTCCCCGATCGTGTAGTTGCGGACGTGTCCCATGTGGAGCTTGCCGGAGGGATAGGGGAGCATCTCGAGGCTGTAGTACTTCTCCCGCGTCCCCGAGACTTCATCCGTCTCGAAGGCGTGCTGTTCAGCCCAGCGCTCCTGCCAGCGCCTCTCGATGCCATGGAAGTCGTAGTCGGCCATCCCGGTCACCGCATGGAAGAGACAGTCGGAACCGACACACTAACATGGGAGCCGACACGCCTGCGCGCGGGGGAGAAAAGAGGGTCGTCCTAGGCGTCGAGCGGCTTGGCGCGGCGCTTCTCGCAGATCTGCGCGATGGCCGAGTCGAAGAGAGCTGGGGCGTCCGGCAACGACGGGAATCGGTTGCGGATCATGCGACGCGCCTCCTCCATCTCCGCGTTGAACTCCTCGGCGAACCGCCCCTCTCGCAGGGCATGATCGACCTTCTCGAGGTTGTACACCTCGATGTCCGAGAAGACGACGCGCGCCAGTCTCTGGATCTCCATGGTGGGGGTCGAGGGGACAGAAGCCAGGCCAGGCCGGGTGCGCGCGGTGGACGGTGACGAACTCGTCACGTGCGAGCGAGAGGGCGGGGAGCCGGCAATGGGAGATCCCGCGCTCGAGGTCTCTTCGACCGTGGGGGCGGTCGGGGGAGAAACCGTGGAAGCAACGGGAGACCCGGTGGAGGCGCCGCCATCGAGAGCCTGCGCCGCAGGCCGAACCGTCCCCGCCGGTACGATCGGGCGTGCTGACGCCCCGGACGAGCGCGATTCCGGGAGGAAGGCCCGGGAGACCTGCCCGCATCGGCTGCAGCGAACGAGCAGTCCGGACTCCGGAACCCGGTTCTCATCCAGACGGTAGCGTGTTCGGCAGGAAGCGCATTCCAGGATCATCGCGATGCTCCTGTGCTGCCCCGGGGTATTCAAGGCACCAGACGCGACCTGGGTTTCTCTTCCAGGCTCTTCCGCAGGGAATCGAGAACTCCGTTGACGAACTGGCCGGAATCCTCTCCTCCGAACTTCTTGGCGAGATCGATCGCCTCGTCGATCACGACGATGCGAGGGGTGCACGGCTCCTGAAGGAACTCGTAAACCGCGAGCCGCAGGATGTTCCTGTCCACTGCGGCCATCCTTTCCAGCCTCCAGTGCTCGGAAATCCCCACGATCAACCGGTCTATCTGCTGCTTCCGTGAGATCGTCCCGCGCACGAGCCGCTCGGCCATCTCCCGCACCTCCTGGCCGACGGAGCGGTCGTGCCAGTAGAGGGAGAAGGCCTCGTCCACGTTCTGCCCTCCCAGTTCGATCTGGAAGAGAACCTGCACGGCGCACTGCCGGGCGTGATGGCGAGGGTCCATGGTGCTTGGGTCAGCTCATCCGGTTGCTGCTGCAACTCATCGAGGGTGCATGGGGCGTCACGACGGCTCCGGGCACATCGCGGCCAGAAGGCCGGCCATCTCGATCGCGGCGGCGGCGGCCTCCCATCCCTTGTTGCCTCGGCTCCCCCCGGATCTCTCTCTCGCCTGCTCCATCGTGTTGGTCGTGAGCACGCCGAAGGTCACGGGGACCCCGGTCTCCTCGGCGGCTTGGGAGATTCCGCGCGTGACCGAGGAGGCAATGAACTCGAAATGCGAAGTTTCTCCCCGGACCAGCGCTCCGAGACAGATCACCGCATCGTACATCTTCGAGGCGGCCAGCCGCCTGGCCAATTGCGGGATCTCGAAGGCGCCAGGGGTTCTGTGGATTGTGATGTCGTCCTCCAAGACTCCGTGACGCTCCAGGCAATCGAGGGCCCCCTGGAGCAACCGCGAGACGATGGCGTCGTTGTAGCGGCTGGCGATCAGGGCGTATCTCTTCCCCTTCGAGTCCAGCCTGCCTTCTATTCTCCTTGGCATTCGAGCTAGGGTCCCGCATCCGCCTCGGGGGCCGCTTCCGGATGCAGGCGGCGCAGTTTCAGTATAGGTTCAGAAGCTCGCACGCATCAACTCCGGCCAGACCGGGGCCAGAAGCGCCTTCAAAACGATATCCAGCAGCAGCCCGCACAGGGCGAGGCCGCCTGGAAGTAAGAGGCGCCGCCAGCTCCACCGGCGGTAATAGGACATGTAGTCCATCAAGCAGGCGCCCATCAGCAGCGACAAGGCCCCGGCCGTCAGCAGGGAGAGCAGGACGAACACCGCAGCGTTGCGAAGATGCTCGGGCAGGAAAAGAGCCGGCGAAGCTTCTTTTCCAATCCCCGTCATGACCCAGCCTTCCATCTCCTGCCAGTACTCGCGGCCGTGGAGGATGATGCGCTCGGCCTGCGCCGGCTCGCTGACGGTCAGGAGGACCATCGTCGTCGTCAGCGCAGCCGCCCAGCACAGCATGGCGCCGAATGCCGCAAGCCGCCTGCCCCTCAGCAGCAGAAGGGCCATCATGGGCCACGCTGGCAGGCACGCGAGCAGCGGAAGAAGCAGCCGCGCGAGAAGCAGGGGCCTGGAGAGGTGGAAACCGGCAGTCACGAGCGCCGCGCTCCCCCCGGCAACCAGAGGAATCACCACGACCAGGGACGGCGAGACCCTCCCGGCGTCCGAGACGGCCCTCATGAGGCGCTGCGGGGGGGCGTCCCCGAGGGGACCAGCCAGCTCCGGGGCCACTCTGAAATGTGGGAAAAGCGAGACGGAAGGGCCTTTCGCATCAGGAGGCATCCTCCGGGATCGCCTCGAACTGCGTCAGGTTGGAGAAGGCCCGGTAGCGCTCGTGGATCTCCTCCCTCGACAATCGGACCAGCCGGCCCAGACTGAAGTCCTCCACGTCGAAGGAGGCCATCACGGATCCGAAGATGATCGCCCGGCGCATCGCCTTCTCACTCAAGTCCCGCGCGCTGGCGAGGTGCCCGATGAAACCCCCCGCGAAGGAGTCTCCCGCGCCCGTCGGGTCGACGGGGGCCTCCAGAGGATACGCCGGCGCGGCGAAGACCGAACTCTCGCTGAACAGCATGGCGCCATACTCGCCTCGCTTGACCACCAGCGCCTTCGGGCCAAGGGCGCGGATCGTCTGCGCGGCCCTGACCAGGCTGCTCTCGCCGGAAAGCTGGCGTGCCTCGGCATCGTTGATCAGCAGGATATCGACGCGGCGGATCGTCCGCAGCAGCGATTCGCGTTTCCCGGCGATCCAGAAGTCCATGGTGTCGCAAGCCACGAGCCTGGGCGAGCGGACCTGTTCGAGCACCTCCCGCTGCAGGTCGGGGTCGATATTCGCGAGGAACACGTACTCGCAGTCCCGATAGTGCTCGGGCAGGGACGGGCGGAAGCCGGCGAAGACGTTCAGCTCGGTCCTCAGCGTGCGGGCGACGTTCAGGTCGTAGCCGTACTCCCCCTTCCAGCGGAAGGTGCGTCCGGGGGCGGCCTGGAGGCCGGAGAGGTCGATCCCTCTCTCGGTCAGCAAGCGGCGGTGCTCATCAGCGAAGTCCTCGCCCACGACGGCCACCAGCTTCACCGGAGTGAAGAACGAGGCGGCTACGGAGAAGTATGTGGCCGATCCTCCCAGGACCTCGCGCCTCTCGCCGAAGGGGGTGCGAACGGAATCGAGCGCGACCGAGCCGACGACCAGCACGGCCATCGCTCAACCGGAGGTAGGAAGCGACTCGAGCAGCACTGCGAGGCGGCGGCGGGCCTCTTCCGGAATCGAAGCTGGCTCCGTTATCACCGCCGCGCGCAGGGCCGTCCCGCAGGAGCAGGTCCTCTCCTCCGGCAGCGCGCCGATCGCCTCCCGCAGCAGCTCCGAGGCGGTCTCGGCGTTCAGGCGGAGGTTGGCGAGGATCTGCTCGACCGAGACCTGCTCCTCCGAGGCGTGCCAGCAGTCATAGTCGGTCACGAGCGCGATTGTCGCATAGCAGATCTCCGCTTCCCGCGCGAGCTTCGCCTCTTGCAGACTCGTCATGCCGATGACATCCACGCCCCAGGAGCGGTAGAGGAGCGACTCGGCGCGCGTCGAGAAGGCCGGCCCTTCCATGCATAGATACGTCCCCCCGTCGTGCATCCTGGCTCGGACCTTCCTGGCTGCCTCGGCGAGCAGCGAGCGCAGTTGAGGGCAGATCGGCTCGGCGAAGCTGACATGGGCCACGACGCCGTCGCCAAAGAAGGTGGAGGCCCTTCCCCGCGTCCTGTCGATGTACTGGTCCGGCAGGACAACGTCCAGCGGTCGGATGGACTCTCGCATCGAGCCCACCGCTCCCGCTGACAGCAGCCGCTCGACACCAAGCAGCTTGAATCCGTAGATGTTGGCCCGGAAGTTCAGCTCGGAGGGGAGAAGGCGATGGCCGCGGCCGTGCCGTGGCAGGAACGCGACCCTCCTTCCCGCCAGCGTTCCCAGGATGTAGGCGTCTGAGGGCTTGCCGAAGGGGGTCTCGACGGTCCGCTCCTCGACCTGAGAAATCTCCGGCATCTCGTACAGACCGCTCCCTCCGATGACGCCGACGCGGATGGGCTCGAAGTCCTTTTTCATCCAAAGCTCTCGGGCCGCTTCAGGACTGGCGATGCCTGGATCAACCGGAGAAAGCGCCTGCGGATCCGTCCCTCGGCCGTCCGAGCCACGCCCCGGAAGCAGGCTGCAGGGGTTTGTCTTCCCGGGCAGGCGGCGGCGCGTTGTGGAGGAGCTTGTAGAAGGGACCCACCTCGGAGGGGGAGATGGCGGCGCGGCTGATGTTGCCTCCCTGGGCGAGATAGAGGGCCGGCGGCCGGTCGTGATGCGTCAGCCCGATCGCGTTGATCATGTCCAGGTCGGCCACAGGATCGAGGACGACTCTCATCAGGAAAGGAACATCGAGACGGTAGGCGGTGTCGAGAAGGGATCGGGCCTCCGGCTGGGCCGGGTCACCGACAAGGAAGGCCCAGAGGGGCCCGTCGAGGTACTCCGAGACGGCCAGCCCATAATCCGCCGAACGGAGTCCGAAGCTCTGATATCGCGGCGAGAGCCCTTCGAGGATGTGTTTCGCGACGTCCGCCCACCTGAGCCGGCCGGGCATCTCGACGGCGACCGCGCCCTCGCCCCGCGCTTCCTGACGGACCTTTTCCAGTCCCTCGTCCCGCTTCAGGTAGTGAAGCCGCGAGAACAGGCGAGCCGCGAGGCAGTTCTCGTCATAGTTGTGCTTCGCGTACTGCAGCAGCGTCGGTCCGCCATGCTGTGGGATGCAATCTCCGAGAAGCCCTGTTTCCCGGTCGCGCAGGTTGTCTCGAACGAAGCGGGCAACGTCCAGGGCCGTATCAACATGGTTCTTCGCTCCGGTCTGCTCGTACGCTTCCAGGTGAGCAGCGACGAAGGCGAGCTGGTCCTCGAGAATCAAGGGGCCCGTTCCTTGTTCTCCGAACCATGCGTGCTGGATCCCCCGGCCCTTCGTGTAAAGCTTCTCGTCGAGGAAAGCGAGCCCTCTGAGGGCCCGCTCGCGGGCGGCCGGGTCATCCGCAACGGAGGCGTAGCGAAGAAGAGCGCGGACCGCGTGAGCCGCGGGAGCCGTGATGGTCATCCGCAGGACCGATGGAGGCGGGAGCTTCGCGCGCTGCTCCGCGCTGGCCCTGTAGTAATCGCCGCCATCGCGCGAGGTCAGATCCGCCGTCTGGGCGTACGCGAACCCCCCCTCATCGAGCGACAGCGTCTTCAAGACGTACGACGCTATCCGCCGAGCGCCTTCAAGATAGAAGGGCTTGGCGGTGGCTCGGTAGGCATCGACGAAGGATTCGAGCGCATCGGCGTTGCGATCGAGGAGCTTCTCGTAATTGATCATCTTCCAGTCTTCTTTCGCCGCCAGCCGGTAGATTCCCCCATCGACAGGATCGATCAGCCCGTTGGAGGACGCCAGCGCTCCCTCGGCCGCAGCCAGCAGCTCGGGATCGCTCTTGAGCCGGTTGAACATGAGGCAGGCCTCGATGGCGGTGGGGACCAGATACTTCGGCGCCCTGCCGAAACCGCCATGGACCGCGTCGACGCTTCCCCGGATCAGCTCGGCGACCTGCTCCAGCGAGGCCCCCGTGACGGGCCCGCTCTTCTTCTGGTTCTCCTCCTTCATCTCTTGCAGCACCGCCGAGCGAAACAGAATGCTCCCTTTCGGCCCGCGCGTCCTGAAGTAATCAGCGGATTCCCGAAGAAAAGCCGCAAGTTTCTCGGGCTTGACCAGTTCCAGCGTCATCCGGTGCGGCTTGCTCGCCTCCCCGGCCGGGACATAGAGGGGATCGCCCTCCGGGTTCAGAATGGTCATGGAGGGCCAAGAGACGCCCGGGTACCGTTGGCGGATGTCGGGGCGGAGATCCGCGTCCACGAGAATGGGAATGAATCGGCTGCGGATGATCGACACGACCTCGGGACGGGTCAGCACCTCGTTGACGAAGTGCACCGCATCACGGTTCCACTGCACCGATACGACGAGCAGGATCGGCCGGTTCAGGGCTTGGGCTCGAAGGAAGGCGGCATTGGCGAACGGGTACCAGTCGATGCCACTCTGGCTCTGTGCGCTCCTTGTCTTGCCGGCGCCTCCGGCATCGGACGGCGTGGTTCCCTTGCTGGCCGATCCGGCGTCTTCCTGCTTTCCGGCTCCCGAGCCGCCCTGCGAAGATGGCGCAACTGCCCCGAAGCCAGATGCGGCAAGTCGTGGGCCGAGCGTGGGGGAAGAAGCGAGCAGCCAGAGAGTCAGGGCA
>QHYA01000136.1 GCA_003223995.1 Acidobacteriota bacterium
GCTCGTTCCCCTGTTCGTCTTCGCGCCCCGCAGGCTCAGGTACTTCGCCTTCGCGGGGATCGTCGGCCTGCAGGTCCTCCTCGAGCTCACGGGGAATTACGCCTTCTTCAACTGGCTCACCATCGTCCTGTGCGTGCCTCTTCTCGACGACAGCGCGTGGCCGGGGCGATGGAGAGAAAAGCTCGCGGCGGGGAGGGAAGTCGTGCGGAGGCCTGGATCGAGGGGTGTGGGTGCGGCGGCGGCGCCGCGCTGGCCGGTGTGGATCACCGCCCCGCTGTCGATTGTGATCTTCATCGTGGGGACCGTGCACCTCGCCGGCAGCTTCAGGAAGCGCATCGCCTGGCCGAGGCCCGTCCTTGCTCTGACGTCAGCCATCTCGCCGCTGCGGTCGGTCAACGGCTACGGCCTGTTCATGGTGATGACGACGAGGCGACCGGAGATCATCATCGAGGGGAGCAACGACGGGAAGACATGGCTTCCGTATGAGTTCAAGTGGAAGCCCGGCGATCTGAAACGGCGTCCCCCGTGGGTGGCTCCTCACCAGCCGCGCCTGGACTGGCAGATGTGGTTCGCCGCGCTGGCGGACTACCGTTCCAACCCCTGGTTCCTCGACTTCCTGACGAGGCTCCTTCAAGGCTCCCCCGACGTACTGGCCCTGCTCGAGCGCAACCCTTATCCGTCCTCACCCCCCCGTTACATCCGGGCTTCTATCTATGACTACCGCTTCACGAGCTGGGACGAGAGACGGCCGGATGGCTCCTGGTGGCTCCGCGAATACAAGGGGCTCTATTGCCCCGTCGTTTCGTTGCGGCGGGACCCTGCCTCCCCGCCCGGCAACAGATGATGCCCCGCCGGGCCGTCTCGGTCCGATTGTGACGTGGTCTCTGGCTCCTCATCCCTGCTAGGATGGGCAATGTCGCGTATCAACGGAGCAAGACGGGATGCGCAATGGCGTGTTTGATGCGCGGGCTCCGAGCGGTCCAGAAGAAGCCCCTCGCAGGGGAGGATCTGTCTCTGGTAAGAGACTCCTCCTCCCCGTGCTGCCCTGGCTGGGCTGCCTGGCTTGCCTCGTAACCGGGACGGGAGAACGCGCAGCCTCGCCCTTGCGCTCGGGGGGCCGGAAGGAACCGTCTCAACATGCGCCCGGCCATGCGGAGACCCAAAGAACCGAGCCGAAAACTGTGCGATCCGACGGGAACCCGTGGGGTCAGCCTGCGCGAGAGGTCCTGATACAATACTGTGGTCGCTGTCATCGGTCCGACCTTCCAACGGCCCTTCCCCGGGCGCTCGCGGTCTTCGATCTTTCCGAAGATCTTTGGTTCGGCCGCATGACCGATCGACAGTTGGAGGAGCTCGGCCGTCGCGTGCGCGCCGGGGGCGCTGTCGAGGACTCGGACAAGGACCTCGTCGAGCGCTTCGTAGGATGCGCCTTGGGTGGCTCTTGCGAGAACGCCGAGACGAAGTGACCGGGTCGGATCGCGCGAGCTAGTCCGGCGGGCGCAAGAGCTGGCCCGGCGAGTGGGGGTCATGTCCACGATCTACAAGACAGACATTCCCGATGTGCCGCTGCGAGCTCGCGGCAAGGTGCGCGACATCTACGATCTGGGCGAGCGGCTGCTGATCGTCTCCACCGATCGACTCTCGGCCTTCGACCATGTCCTTCCCGATCCCATTCCCGACAAGGGGAGGGTCCTCAACCAGCTCTCTTGCTTCTGGTTCGGGTTGACCTCCGGCATCGTGCGTAACCATCTGATCACGGCGGACGTGGACAGCTTCCCGCGACCGCTGCGAGAGCACGCCGGGATGCTGCAAGGCCGGTCCATGCTGGTGCGGAAGGCGGAGATGTTTCCGATCGAGTGCGTGGCGCGCGGCTACCTCGCCGGCTCGGGCTGGAAGGAATACCGCGAGACGGAGGCCATATGCGGCATGGCGCTTCCCTCGGGTCTGAAGGAATCTTCACCTCTTCCCGAGCCCATCTTCACTCCGGCCACGAAGGCGGAGTCAGGCCACGACCTGAATATCTCCTTCGACGAGGCGGCCCGGATCGTGGGCTGGGAGACCGCGACCCACCTTCGCGATCTGACCCTGGCCCTCTTCAAGCGAGCCACGGACTACGCGGGGGGCCGTGGCGTGCTGCTCGCGGACACCAAGTTCGAGTTCGGTCTCGTGGACCGAAAGATCGTCCTCGCGGATGAAGCCCTGACGCCGGACTCGTCCCGCTACTGGCCCGCTGAGGGCTATGCGCCGGGCCGGCCCCAGCCCTCGTGGGACAAGCAGTTCGTCCGCGATTACCTCGAGCGGATGGGTTGGAACAAGCAGCCCCCCGTCCCATCCTTGCCCGATGAGATCGTCGACGGGACGCGAAGCCGCTACCTCGAGATCTTCCGTATCCTGACAGGACGCGAGCTGCAGTAGGTCCCCTCGTCTGTTTCTCAGGTCGAGCAGGTCTCGGCGATCTGCCTGAGGGCGAGCCGCGCCGACTCGAACTCGCCGCGTGGCAGCGTCGGCGGCACCTTACGGATAGCGAATCTCTCCTTGTCCGCCAGGATCCGGGCGAGCGAACGGTCGAGCCGCTCCTCCGGCAGCCGGCCTGCCTGGCCGGCCCGGACGAGCCCCCGGAACGCCTCCTCGATCAAGTTTCGGCTCTTGCAGAACATTGCCATGTCGCAGCCGGCGACGAGTGCCCGCAGCGATAGCTCGTCCGGGGGGCCCTGCTCGCTCACTGCCCCCATCTCCAGATCATCCGGGATCGAGATCCCCCGGTAGTCCATCCGTTCGTGGAGAAGGCCGCCGACGACGGCGGGAGAGAGGCTTGCGGGCGTCTTCCGGTCCGCGTCGAGGGAAGCGTAGTGGGCGTGGGCCACCATGATCGCCGCCGCTCGCTGGCCCAGACTCCGGAAGGGCAGCAGGTCCTCTTCCCACAGTTTCTGCACGGACTTTCCGGACGTTGGCAGGCTGAGATGCGTGTCGGCATCGGTGGGACCGAGACCGGGAAAGTGCTTGAGCACGCCTGCCACTCCCTCCGATTGGAGCCCGTCGAGAAAGGCGCCGGCGAGCCGCACGACGGTCCGCGCGTCGTTACCGAAGGCGCGCTCGGCAATGCCGTTGGTCGCCTCCGGTGTCGAAAGATCGACGCAAGGGGCGAAGTCCATGTTGAAGCCCAACGCTTTCAGAGCGCGGCCCGTCTGGATGCCGAATTCCCTGACCATATCCTTCTTGGTCTGCCGCGCGAGAGCGGCCGCCGGAGGGAGGGGCCCCACCAGCGGGGAAAGTCGGTTGACACGGCCCCCTTCCTGATCGATGGACAGGAAGGGCGCGGGATCGACGGCCGCCGAGAGAAAAGCGCAAAACCGGCGCACCTGATCCGGGCTCTGGATGTTCCGGGCGAAGAGCACGATCCCGCCGGGCTTGAACTCCTCGAGGAACTCCCGCAGGTCCGAGGACTCCTCCGTCCCCTCGATCCCGACGAAGAGCAACTGGCCGACCTTGGATTCCAGTTCCATCGACGAACCTCCATCTGGCGCGCACCCGCCACCCAGGCGCCGGGACGGATTATGAGCCCATTCGTTTCCCAAACGTAATCCATAGTCGTGCGATGGATGGGTGATGCCGCTTTCCCCATTGTGGGATGCTCCCTTCTCCCGTGCACTCCCGTGAATACATGTGAATTCTCTCTCTTGACTTCGCCGGCCCCTCCTCGTATTCAAATAAGTGCTAACCGGTTTTCGCAAATCCCTGGGACGAGTACCGGAATAGAGCGGTTCGAGGGGGACTGCCGGCACTTCCATAGTGACGGCGGCGCTTCGGAGTCATCCAATCCGACTCCAGTCCGAGGCGCCTTCGTTTCCGCTTGATTCCCCAGAGTGGGCGGGATCCAGGCCTCCCGACCAAATCAGTTGCGACTCGGCCCCTCCAGGCGTCATTACGCCAGAGGGGCCCTTGATGGTTCGGGGGCATCACTTGAAGCGAGCACTCAAGCACCTTCTCTGGATCTCGGCGGTCGCTTTCCTCGCCTTCCCGCTGCTGAAAGGCTCCATTTCCCAAGTGCCGAGCGGCACGTGGCAGGCCGCGGGGAACATGGCCGAGGCGCGCACCGGCCTTTCCGCCGTCACGCTGGACGATGGAAGGATCCTCCTGACGGGAGGGGCCTCGGCCTTGGGACCGGTCGCAGCGGCCGAGATCTTCGATCCGCAGTCGGGGTTCGCGGCGGTAGCCCCGATGAGCCAGCCGCGCCGCGGCCACAGCAGCACGTTGCTGTGGGACGGCCGCGTTCTCGTCGCAGGGGGCATGGGAGCGGACGGGGAGCCCCTTTCCTCGATGGAGATTTACGATCCTTACTCCGACTCATGGGAGACGACTCTGTCCCTGACGCAACCCCGCGCGGGCCACACGGCCTCACGGCTCGATGCCGACGGACGCGTCCTGCTTGCTGGCGGGCGCGACTCCTCCGGGCCATTGGCGACGCTGGAGATCTTCGACCCATTTTCCCCTTCCATCTCGCCGGTCTCTTCATCGCTTTCGGCTCCCCGCGCCGAGCATGCGGCTGCGACCCTAGAGGACGGGCGAGTCCTCCTCATCGGCGGGCGCGACCTGGGTGGAGCACTGTCCTCCGTCGACCTGTTCGACCCCGCGACCGACAGCGTCGCTGCCGGGCCTTCTCTGGCTATCGCGCGGTTCGGGGCCTCTGCGACGGCGCTTCTTGACGGGAAGGTGCTCGTCGCCGCCGGAAACGATGGCGCGTCGGATTTG
>QHYA01000137.1 GCA_003223995.1 Acidobacteriota bacterium
CGTCGCGGCCGCGCCCGGCGAAGATGACATGAAGGTTGCCGAGGTGGACATTCCGGCTGGGGAGCATCGCATCGGGCTCGCCGTCGAAGACCACCGTCAATGCCGCTGCGCGCTGCCGGCAGAACTGGGAAAGCTCGCGAATGAGCCGGACGCGGGCGTGAGGGTCCTTGAGATTCTGCTCGCGGGATTGGCCGATGAGGTTGTTGCCGTCAACCAGGTAAGGCATCCTATGAACTCCGGTTGGTCTTCACCTCGTCATGGTTCACGCACGGCCCCATCCTGTTCTCACCCGGCTCACGCCTACTGCTGATTCCCTCTGCCGAACAGTCCGCGCAGGCGACCGGCCTTTCCCACGCCCAGCTCCTCGCGCGCCGCGACGTTGTCCGGGTCGCATCGCAGCGCCTCGCGGAAGCACTTCTCCGACTCTTCGTTGTTTCCAAGCCTCCGTTGCAGCCGGCCCAGCTCGATGTGCGCCAGGGGGTTGGTCGGATCGAGCCGCGCGGCTCTGATCAGGCTCGCCAGCGCCTCGTTCTTCAGCCGCGGGTGGCGGGCCTGGAGAGTCCCGAGCAGCAGGAGATACTCGGGCCGAGACGAGTCGAGACCGACGGCGTTCTGCAGGAACCTCAGGGCATCCGAGAGCTTTCCCTGCTCGACGAGCGAGCGGCCCCGAAGGAAGTTTCTGCGGCCGAGCTCTTTGTTGCGCGCCGCCTCGGAGACCGGAGGAGCAGTATCCGACGTCTCGGGCTGGTCTTTCAGATCGTACTTCTCGCGGGAAGCTGCTTGCCCCAGCGTGTTGTAAGCCTCCGTGATCCTCGCAAAGTGCGCCTCCATGTTTCCTCGGATGCCCGATAGCGCCGGGGAAGTGAAGCGGTCCGGGTGCAGCTCTCTTGCCAGCTGGTAGTAGGCGCGGCGGACCTCCTCCTCGTTCGCTCCTCTCGGGACCCCCAGGAGCTGGTAGTGGTCCGCCCCTTCGAACTTGGCGCAGAGTTCGAGGTAATGGCGTGCGCGGCCCTCCTCGGACGCCGAGATCAGCTCCGACTTGAAGGCTGCGGGGGCCCGCTCACCCCGGACAGCCGCCGCCGCCGCCATCTCCTGGAAGACGACGTCGACGAGGCCCGCCTCGATCAAAGCATGAAGCGCTCGCAGAGTCGCTTCCTGCTGCTCCCCGGACTGCGAGAGGATCTCTTCGATCGAGACGGTCCCTTGCGCCCGCGAAAGGATGAACGTCTCGAGCGGTGTCAGGCTCACAGCGGCGATCTCCTGCTCGGCACCCGCCGTGCGCCTCAGCAGGGCATCGCGGTTCGAGCCGAGCCGGGAGAGAAGGGCGCGATTCTCCCGCCGGCGCGCCCGCTCCAGCAGCAGCTCCAGAACCGCCATCTCAACTCGGATCTCGCCGGCAATGTCCGGCACCCCATCGATGAACTTGAAGGATCCCTCGGTCCAGTCGAAGCAAGGCAGCAAGATATCCACGATGTGCCTGCGAACCGCCGAGCGCAGCTCCTCCGTGCCGATCGCTTCCATCCGGAGGAGAACAGCCCCCAGACGTGTGCCCGGAGCGAGGGTAGATTCCGCCCGCTCGAGCACTCCGGCGTCGGCCAACCCTTCGCGCAGGAGGAACTCCCCGAGCCGCTCGGAGCTGAGGTTCGACGCCGCGGAGCGAATCAGGCCCTGGACAAGGCAGACCTGCTTCTTCAGCTCCCCCCGCCAGAGGGTGAGGATCCCCGACTTGCGGGAGGCCCCGAGCTGCGTGAGGACAAAAGGCAGCGGATCGCTGCGAAGGTTTCCGTTCAGCATTCCCAGATCTACCGGGAGAGAAGATCGGTCAGGCGGACCGCCCGCGCCACAACCCCCTGCCTGGGAGGGTGGGTCGAGAGGGCCCGGGCCTCCTGCTCAGCCGAAACGCGGTCGGGAAAGAAGCCGTAGCAGACCCGGAAGCACGAGCGGTCCTTGAGAGTGATGGGAAGAAGAAAGAACTGAGGGCGTGCCTCCGGGCCTCCAAACAAGGGGTGGAGGTACGCGGCGTCGCAATTCGCGGAGAGCTGCAATGTCCAGGTCGAGGAATCGGCGCGTCTGGAGAGCGCCTGATCCCACAGCCTCGCTGCATTCGCGTACCGGCCAGCTAGGGCCTCGGCCAGAGGGTCCGGGTGTCCCGCCTGAGCCGTCCCGGTCGCGACATCGCCATGCGTCTCGGACCGTCCGGCGGGTCCGCTCGCGGAGCCGCCCGCAAGCGCCTCGGCCGGCCGATCCGGTTGTTGCCGCTGCGCTACTCCCCCTGTCCGAGCGCTGCCTGTGCCGGACACGACGCCGGGCCGAGCTCCCTCTCGATCGGGTCGAACTCCCTCTCCACGAAGCCCCGAGGGGAGGTCCAAGGCTTTTCGCGGGCCGAGCTGGCGGGTCGATACGTAGCCGAGGATGCAAATCAGGGCCAGCAGCAGGGCCAGGGCCGAGAGGGGGATGCGCGGGGAGCGAGAGGTCCGGGAAGAGCCTCCGTCCTCCCCGCCAGGCACTGCCGCTTGCGAGCTGCCTGGCCCCCCGGTCTCGATCTCGAAAGGAAGCCGCCGTGCCGTCCGGTCTTCCACCGGTCGATTCTAAGGACCGTTGCGTCGTGAAGTCAAGTTAATCTCTTGTAGGATCGATAGTTACAAGCGCGAGTGATACAATGCCCCCCACGGTGCAACCCCTGAATACGGACTTCATAGTCGTGGGGAGCGGACTGGCGGGCCTGCGCGCCGCCACAGAGATCGCCCAGGCGCAACGTGAAGTCTGGCTGCTCACCAAGGACATGGCCGAAGACAGCAGCACGCGTTGGGCGCAGGGTGGAATCGCCGCAGCCCTCTCGGATGAGGACCGCGTCGGATTCCACGAGAGGGACACCCTCGAAGCCGGAGACGGCCTGTCCGAGCCGGCAGCCGTCAGGATCCTCGTGGAAGAAGGCCCCCGCTACGTCATGGAGCTGATCGACTGGGGGACCGAGTTCGACCGGGAAGGCTTCCGGCTTCACTTCACGCAAGAAGGGGCCCACAGCGCGCGTAGGGTCCTCCATGCGGAAGGGGACTCGACCGGCCGGGAGATCGTCCGTGCACTGCTGACGAAAACAGCGACATTTCCCAACATTCGTTTCGTCCCGCACGCCTTCACAGCCGAGTTGATCGTCGAGGACGGGGAATGCATCGGGGTCCGGTTCATCGACGAAGCGGACGGCCGTGCGCATCTGCTGCTCGCCCGGGCGGTGCTGTTGGCGACGGGGGGGTGGGGGCGGGTGTTTCGGGAGACGACGAACCCTCCCCAGGCAACGGGCGATGGCCTCGCCCTCGCCTGGAGGGCGGGGGCGGAGATCGTCGATGGGGAGTTCGTGCAGTTCCACCCCACCGCCCTCGCCGTCCCGGGCGCTCCGCGGTTCCTTCTTTCGGAGGCGTTGCGTGGAGAGGGGGCCATCCTGCGCGACCAGCACGGAGTGCGTTTCATGGCAGGCCGGCACCCCCGCGCCGAGCTCGCGCCGCGCGATGTGATCAGCAGAGAAATCGTGCGGCATCTAGCCGAGGCGGGGGGTGAGCACGTGCTTCTCGACATGACGCACCTTCCCGCCTCGTTCGTGCGCAATCGGTTCCCGGGGATCTTCGAGACCTGCAAGGAGTACGGCATCGACATCAGCCGGGAGCCCGTTCCGGTGCTGCCTGCCGCGCATTACGCGATGGGAGGCATTCGGACGGACCTCCAGGGACGCGCGTCGCTCCCCCGTCTCTACGCTGCCGGAGAGGTGGCAGGAACGGGGGTGCACGGCGCGAACCGGCTGGCCAGCAACAGCCTGCTCGAGGGGCTGGTCTTCGGCGCGAGGTCCGGGGCGGCCATGGTGGAGGACTCCTATGGTTTCCCGCAGCCGCCTCAGCACGATCGGCTTCGCGCCGACCTGCCTTTTCTTCCCGCGCCCCAGGATGTCGCCGGGCTCGAGAAGCAGGTGCGAGAGATCGCCTGGGAGAAGGTGGGGATCATCCGCGACGCCGAAGGGCTGGTGCAGGCGATCGATGCGCTGTCGGCCCTCGCTCCCCGGCGCCAGGCCGAGGGAGCGCCCTTTCGCGCCGGGTTCGAGTCGGAGAACCTTCGTTTGATCGCGCTGCTGGCGGCACGGGCGGCGCTGGCGCGGGAGGAGAGCCGCGGCGCCCACTTCCGAACGGATTTCCCCCAGAAGGATGACGTCCGGTGGACAGCGCACTCCCTGCAGCGCATCGGCTCGGCCGGCGTGGCCCGTATCCCGCTCGGTGAGCTGGCGGAACGGGCAAGCGGCGATCCCCGCGGCGACCGACGGCGACGCGCGGAAGGGCGATGATCAGCGGATCAGGGTGAAGCAGCGGGACCAGCGGGTGCGTGTCGCCAGGTGCATCATCTTGTCGAGGAGGCTCTTCACTCGCGCCACCCCGCTCTTCTGCCAGTCATCGCGGTCCTCGTCGTAGGAGAACCAGATGATGAAAGCGCGCCCCTTGATGTAGTGCTTCGGAACGAATCCCCAGTAGCGGCTGTCCCGGCTGTTGTTGCGATGATCCCCCATGACGAAATAGCCGTCCGGCGGGACCACCTGCGGCCCCCAGAACGAGTTCATGTCTCGGTACCTGGGCTGCACGAAGGGCTCCTCCAGCGGCCGGCCATTGATGTGCACGACGCCGGCCCTCACCTCGACCCTCTCGCCCGGCAGACCAACCACGCGCTTGATGTAATCGACTTCCGGTTCTTCCGGATACTTGAAGACGATGACATCGTGGCGGTGGATGTCGCGGATCGGCGGAACGCGAAGGCGCGGGAGTAGATGACGAAGATGACGCAGATGACGATCGTCTCGAAGTAGTCGCGGATGATCCCCTTGGGGCTGGGGGAAGGAGCGCTCCGCGAGGCGGCCTGCCGCCTTGGCTCCTGCGCCGGCGAGGGGCCTTCGGGCCGCGGTTTCAGGACCTGGGTTCTTGTCGAGCCGTCAGCCACGTTCCTCGTCCCTGTTCGAGCTCAGCTTGCGGAGCTGCTTTTCATCATCCCTGGGCGTCGCTTCCCGTCCTGCTTTCCCCGTGACCTGCCTCCGCGCGCTCGGCGGTCGCTTTGACGACCGCTTCCTCCTCATCGATCGCGATCGTGGTGTCGGACAGCGATTCCGCTTCGAGGAGTTTGGAGGATCTCAGCGCTTCCAGGACCCGCGGCCAGATATCGCCCACCAGCACGACGGGCTTCCCTTCCCCGAGGCCGGCCCGGCGCAGCGCCCAAAGGAAAACCGCCTCCGCCAACGTGCCCGATTTTCCGGGGAGGATTATAAAGCTCCGGGATGACCCTATCAAACGGCGAGTGCGGGCGAAAAGGTCCGGCTCCTCATGCAGCTCCGTCAGGTAGGGGTTTGCTGTACGGGATCTGAACTCGGCGCAGGTGATGCCGATCGCCCGCCCGCCGGCCTCGCGGGCGCCGCGGCTGGACGCTTCCATGATCCCGCCGTACCCTCCGCAGACGACCGCGAATCCCGCTCCCGCGATGAGGCGGCCGATCCGCCGGGCTCGCTCGTATTCCGGCTCGCCTGGCAGCGATTCGCTGCTTCCGAAGACCCCGATTCCCCGCACGTCCATCGGCGACTCTTAGCACGCTGCCGAGGGAAGTGTCAAAGGCGAAATCAGCGCGAAATCGGTCGCGTGATATAATTTCACCTTTTGTCGGATGGAGCGAATGTTCTCATGATGAATTGGTTGTTTCTATCTCGCCGGCCCAGCCGCGGCGCCGCTCTCGCCATCACCGTTCTCGCCGTGATCGCGGCGATCTCGTGCCAGCCCCTTCAGCCCGGAAGCGAGGTCAAACCGGTGCCGGCCCCCAACTTCACACTGCCGGACATCGACGGGCGCGCCGTGAGCCTCTCGGATCACAAAGGGAAGGTGGTCCTGATCGACTTCTGGGCGACCTGGTGCATCCCCTGCCGGATGGAGATGCCGATGTTGCAGGCCCTGCACAATGAATTTCGCGAAAAGGGCTTCGAGGTCATCGGCATCTCGGTGGACGAGAATCCTTCGAAGGTCGTCCCTTCTTTTATCAAGGACGTCGGTCTCAACTACACCAACCTGCTGGGAAACGAGGAGATTGCCCGGCTGTACGGGCCCATCGAGGGTATTCCGACCTTCGTGCTGATCGACCGGGAGGGGAAGATTCGCCGGAGGGGGACGGGAGGACGTCCTCGAGAGGCGTTCGAGAAGTGGATCATGGAGCTTTTGCAAGAGACCCCTAAGAGACCTGATGTCTGATACGCGCAAGCTCACCGGGGGAGTTGGGGCGATGCTTCTTGTCGGAGCCGTCGCTTTCGTCGGACTCTACCTGATGATCCAGAGGGCCTCGACGAGGCTCCGCTCGGAGGATCGCGTCGCGAGCGTCTCGGCAATCCCGCAGGGAGACACTCCCTCTTCCTCATCGGGGAGCACCCAGCAGCCCCCGTCCGCTCCCACCGGCGGGCCGGAGCATCAGGCCACTGCACAGCTTCGGCCCGGTGCGGAGTCCTCCCAGCCGGCGGGGACCCCTTCTGAAGGAGCTGCCGGCGGCAGCGAGGCGGTCCCTGCCGGAGGCTCCAAGGCTTCGGCCACCGGTGAAGCCCCCACCAGCCCGGAGCCGGTGGCCGCGAATCCCCCGAGCGTTGCCGGCGATGCGGCTCAGGAGATCGATCTCTCCCTCGACGAGCCGACTCTCCAGAAGTTCCTCGAGGTGCGACGGCGCATGTTCGAGGTTTTCGGGCCGAACCGGCGGCAGTTCGCCCTCCTCGACGAGGATCTGGAGGAGATCCAGACACACGGCAAGAAAATTTTGGCCCGGGCGGCCATCTTCCTGCCCTTGAAACACGCAAAGGCGGACGGGCTGCAGGCCACGGGGCTCTCCGAGAAGGAGTACGACCGCGTGGCGAAAGTGATTTACGAAAACTGGTGGAGGGCGACGGCTTCCGGCGTGGACATCCCGGCCAAGCTCAGCGAGGCGCGCAAGGAAATGGCGGAGGTCGAGAAGCGGCGGGGCGAACCCGATATCCCTCATGTGAAGAAACATCGTCTCTCCGCGCAACTGGACATGCTGAGAGGCGAGATCGGTAGACTCGAATGGGCTCGCTCCTATCCAGCCCGCCAGCTTCTGGCGAAAATCCCGCTCTCGACGCAGCGGGTCTGCGAGAAGCACGCGAAGGAGATCGACGACTACGCCATGAAAGAGATGGACCTGCTCACGTACTAGCCCGCTGCTCCCTCCCGGCCCCCGGCGATCTTGTGTCCTGACAGCTTCTCCTCGAGCCGCTGCACCTGTCGCTCCGCCCTGTCCAGCCGAAACAAAACGTAACTCACGTATGCCGCCAGCAGCAGCCAGACGGAGTTGTAGGCCCAGAACAGGAACTCGAAATTCTTCATCCGGTCCCCCTTTCGGGTTCGATACGTTCCAGCTCGTTGCTCCCCTCCGCTGCGGACAGGTCGGAGACGACCCGTAGGTCCTCGAGACGCTCCTCGAGGCTTCCAAGCCTGGTCCTCAGGGTCACGAGCCAGAGAAACAAGGCAAAGAAGGAAGCGAGACAGAACCAGAAACCGATCTTGATGGGAAGGTCGCTCTGCGGGGCGTTCCGCAGGATCGTCGGGCGCGGGTGGATGCCGCCCCACAGCTCCACCGACTTGTAGATCATCAGTACCACCGGAAGAGCGACGATCCCGAGCGCCGAGCAGAACCGCGCGGCCTGGTCGCGGTTGTCCGAGGAGAGCCGGACGAGAATGGACCCGAAAAAGATCAGCCAGAGGATCGCCGTGAGGTTGAGGCGAGGCTCCCAGGTCCACGCGTGCCCCCACTCGGGCTTCGCCCAGATCGGACCCGTCACGAGGACGATGCTGCAGAAGAGCATCCCCAGCTCGGTCGAGGCCCGCGCGACGCGGTCGAATGCGCGCCGGCGCGTCGCCAGGTAGAGGATCGAGCAGACGAACACGATCCCCACGGCCAGGAAGGTCATGAACGCTGAGGGGACATGAAAGTAGAAGATCCTTTGCACCGGGTTCGGCTCGCCGTTGGCGGCCACCGATGTAGGGACGCCCTCCCTGAGGAGCTCCATCAGCGTCGAGCCCGCTCCATGCGTCCCTTGTGAGGGGACGGGGGCCCGGCCGAGAAACACGATCCGGATTGCCACGAAGATCAAGCCCGCAACCACCGCGAAGGAAGGCCAGAGCGATGCGGCCCGTCCGTGGGAGTTCACGAGCATCGTGATCAGATCGCAAGCAGCGACTCGCCCCGGCGCATCCGGTTGACGAGACCCCCGAGGAGGGTGCCGATGGCGCACAGTCCGTACGTGTGAACGGCGAGAACGGCTGCAAGGGACATCGCCACCGCGGGGAGGTCGACGCCGAAGAAGAGCGCCGCGAGCGGCACGATGACCGCCTCCAGAAGCAGCACGGCCGCGAGATTGGCAGCGAGCTTGCCGAGGTAAATGGCGCTGCGATCGGAGGGGGCCATGAGCAGGCCCGACATGGCATCCCTTTCGGATTCGAGAAGGAACGAGTTCCTGAACCCCACGAGGGCCGCGAAGACGAGCGTGAGCCACAGCACCGCCGGAACGAGCCGCTCCGCCCCCACCCGGGCCATCGTCTGTGTTCCGAGGGAGAAGGCGAAGGCGAAAATCACGGCGAGGGCAAGAGCAAGCATCATCGCCAGGGAGTGCCAGGAACGCAGCTCCAGCCGGAGGTCCTTGGCAGCGATCAGCCACGCCGTTTTCAGTGTTCTCACCGGCCTGCTCCTCCCATCCTCGCGCCGGCAACGGGGGAGGCGGTCCGGGAGGCCATCGGGGAGGGCGCAGGAGGGTAGTGCTCCTCGCGGAGGCGCCGCGGGTCCGCGCCCGGGGCCGGGGCGGCCGCGACGAGCCTTCCCGCCCGCAGCATCACATAGCGGTCGGCGAGAGCGAGCGTCGCCGCGATGTCGTGGGAGGCGATCAGGGCGGCCCCGCCCCTCTGCCGCAACCCCGCCAGGCGATTCTGGAGAAGCTCCCCGGCAGCCGGATCCAGTCCGGCAGCCGGCTCGTCCAGCAACAGGATCTCCGGCTCGTGAAGGAAGGCCCGGGCCAGCGCCAGCCTCTGCTGCATCCCGCGCGACAGCGCGCGAACCGGCTCCTGCGAGCGGTGCAGCAGTCCGAACTCCTCCAGCAGCATTCCGATGCGTCGGGACGCGGCGGCGACCTCGTAGAGCGAGGCATAGAAGGACAGGTTCTCCTCCGCTGTGAGCGAATCGTAGAGAAGCGTCTGGTGACCAACCAGGCCCATTCGCGCGCGCAGCCGAGCGGATGAGGATCCGAAGAGGTCCTCGCCATTCACCAGCACCTGACCCCCATCGGGCCTGACCAGCGAGGCGAGGCACCGGATCAGGGTCGTCTTCCCGGCACCGTTCGAGCCGAGCAGGCCGACCAGTTCTCCGGCCTGCAGATCGAGGCTTACCCCCCGCAAGGCCGGAACGGGCCCGAATGACTTGCGCAGCAAGCGAGCTTCGATCAGGGAGGTCACGCCGCAAGACTAGGGGGGCAGGGAGTGGAAGTAAAGAGCCGTACCCGGAAAAGTGCGCGGAGGTCCAGTGTTGCCGAGGTCGCAGCAATTAGCTAGAATAGCCTCATGAAAAGGGCCACATTGACCCAAACCAAGAACCAGCTCAGCAAGCTGATCGACCAAGTGCGCCATGGCGAGACGATCTTGGTTCTCGACCGCGGCCGGCCGGTCGCGCGCATCGAATCGGCACTGACCACGAAGAGCGGGTCCGATCCCGAGGGACGTATCGAACGTCTGGAGCGGCAAGGTGTTCTTCGCCGGGCGACCGAAAGACCATCCAGGCAGTTCTGGGATCGCCAGCTGCCAACCGCCCGTGGCGGCGCCAGCATCGTGGAGGCCCTGCTCGCGGATCGGAGATCGGGGCGGTGAGTTTCTGGGACAGCTCGGCGTTGGTGCCGCTGCTGGTGCGGGAGGGAACCAGTGGTGCGATCCGCAAGCGATACCGGCGCGACGAGGCACCTATTGTGTGGTGGTGTGCCGAGGTCGAGTGTGCCTCAGCGGTGGCCCGGCTCGAAAGGGATGGGTCGCTCTCCTCTCGCGGAGCTACAGACGCCTTCCGCCGGCTCGACACCCTGGTCCGTGCGTGGCATCTGATCGAACCCGTGGCTGCCGTGCGGGAGACGGCCCGCCGTTTTCTGAGAGTTCACGACCTTCGCGCGGGCGACGCGCTCCAACTCGGCGCGGCACTTGTGGCGGCAGAGGGCCGCTCCTCGACGTTGGAGTTAATTTGCCTGGACGAGCGGCTCTCCGCTGCCGCACAGCGCGAGGGCTTCGCGGTTGTGGGACGATCGGATCTCTGAACAGCGTCCATCTGAGGGTCCCCGCCTCCGCCGACTCGAGCCAATTCAGGGCGATGGGGCGCGGGTAAAGTACCGGGCGAGGCACTCGGTGCGAGTCGGGGGGCTTCAGCGGCGGCGGCCGGCCGCCGCGGATGCCGAAAGGGCGTTGAGCTTGCGGAGAATCTCGACCGCTTCGGCCGTGTACCGCTCCTTCAGCTCGCGGTGGTCCTCCCCGGTGAGCTTGCCTGTCGCCAGGTCGAAGTCCAGCTCCTTGAGAGTCGCGTAGAGAGCAGCCTGCCGCGTGGCGAGCTCCTGCCGCTCGACGGAGGCGGGGGACTCCCCGACCGGCGGCTTGCCGCCGAAGAGCGGGGCGATGAGGTAGGTCCCGAGCGACAGCGTCAGCAGGACGAACCCGAGCACTGCAAAGAGGATCATGGCTCCAGGCTCGACAGATCGCGCGCCAGACGCCGCCGGTACGCCTCGTCGCGCTGCTCCTCGGCCTCGGATGGCACCGGCCGCAGCTCCGCTCCGGCCGATCCGGGCGAGGACCACCGCAGCAGGACCCAGAGAACGACCACCGCCCCGAGAAGGATCGCGATGCCGGGGCCGATCCAGGCGAGGCGGTTGAAACCGCGCGCGGGAGGCACCACGCGGACCTGCTCGCCGTGCTCTCGCACGAAGCCGGCGATGATGTCCTCGGGGGTCTTGCCCGCCTTCAGCTCCCCCTCGATGCGATCGCGCAGCTCGTGGGCGGTGCCGCAAGTGCAGTCATAGATCGACTGGCGGGCGCAGCCGCAGTAGCAGAGAATCTCGCGGGCGACCTTCTCGTAGCCCTGCCGGGTATCCGCAGGGAGATCGGGAGAGGCAGTAGGCATGGCCCACGCCGTCAACGCTGAGAAGGCGTGCAGGGACAGCGCGGCGAGCAGGAACGAAAGGGCGGGATGACAGGGGCGGCGGGGGAGCAAGTCAGGCAACCGCCCGCTTCTCCTCGAGGGCAAGGGCCATCAGGCGGCGCTCGCGTCTGTCGGGCAGGACCGCGAGGCCAGTGCCAAGGATGTTGACGACCCCACCGAGCCACAGCCAGTTCACGAACGGGTTGATCATGATCTTGAACGAGGCGAGACCGCTTTCCGGATCGACGTTGACCGGGATGAAATAAACGTCCTCGCCGACCCGCGCGAGATCTCGGACCGAGCGGGGAAGGAAGCTGCTATAGATGGCCACCTCGGTCGTGGGGTTCTCGACCCTCTGGTAGGAGCGCTTCTCCGCTGGCAGGACGGCCAGCCGGCGTCCCTCCCGCTCCAGCGTCGCCTCCATCACGACGGAGCTGTACTCCGGCAGGCTCTCCAGCCGGTGGCGGTCGTACGTGAGCCGGTAGCTGTCGCATTCCATCTTGGTCCCGGGGTGCACCTGCTCGAAGGTGTATTCGCGCTTG
>QHYA01000138.1 GCA_003223995.1 Acidobacteriota bacterium
GAGCGGCACACCGTCCACTCCTGCGCCGGGGACGAGTCGCACGACGTGGAGAGGGACGCCGCAGGCCGAAGCCGCCTCGCGCGCCGCGCGAGCGACTGCCGAGCCGCGCGTGGATCGAAGGATGGGGGAGCGGTTCTCCGCGCGAACGAAGCCGTGGATGAGAGCCAGCAGCCCGCGTCCTGCCCCGGGCCCATCGAAGTTGACGAAAAAGCACCGGGAAGGGTCGGTCTCGCGGGCGATCCGCTCTGCGAGTCGGGATGCGCCGACCATCCCGGCCTCTTCCGCGCCCGTGAAAGCGAAGACAGGCTCGTAGGGAAGATCATCGCGAGCCCGAAGGATACGGGCCAGCTCGACCAGCACGCTGCAGCCTGCTGCGTCGTCCAAAGCGCCCGGCGAACGGTTCCCGTTCACGTTGACCGATAGAGGAACGCCGAAGATCAGCAGCAGAAAGCTCATGAAAGCCAGAGCACCGCCCCCCACCGCTCCAGGAGCGAACCCTCGCAGACCCAGCAGCACCCATCCAGCGAGCGAGGTCAGCGTGAGAGCGGAAAAAAACAAGCCGCGGGCCACGATCCCCAGAGGCTGCGACTTGCTGTCCACGTGAGCGACGAAGTAGACGGCCGGACGGTGCCCGGGTTTCTCCCGGAAGGAGTCCGGCGGGCGGCGGCCGATCAGGTTCGCGGAGCTGTCGCGGTCACCCTCGAAGAGTGTTTCCAGCCACGGCCAGCGAAGGAGAGAAAGGGCCAAGATCAGGAGAGCTGTCGCCGCGATCCAGCAAAGAAGCGGCGCCCATTTGGAAAGCAGCGGAGCGCTGGCAGAAAGCAGAGGCGCCCGGGCAGAAAGGAACGCCAAGCCGCTCAGAACGGCGAAAGGAAGCAGCGGCGAGGTCAAGCGAAGGATCTCCGTTCGCCTCGCGTCGTACCGAAATGGCTGCTCTTCCATGCCGTAGCCGAGCCCTTCCATCCTTTCCCGAAGCAGACGGCGCGCCCTTGCCTCCCCTTCGCTGCCGGGGAAGCGGGGAAAGGAAAGCTCCCGCGCCAGCTCGTGAGCGGCTTGTCCATTGATCGTCCGCAGTCCGTAACTTTCTGTCATTCCTTGAATTGCTTTGACGCTTCCTATATGATGGCACCTTTTCCGACAAGACCAGGACGATGAGCACCGTAACTTACTCCAATGCAAGGAGTTCCCCCCAACCGAGCAAGCGCGCGGAGGTGCGGGTGGCCCTCGAGAAACTGCTCAAAGAGGGCCAGGCAAAGAATGAGAAGAAGGTGTTCAGGGACCGCCGCCGCCGTCCGATCCTGATCCATGAATCGGTTCTCGATTACGACAAGCTCCTCAAATCGGGCCGATCGCTGGCGGACGTGGGGCGCCGGATCCGCCACTTCGACGGCGCTCTCAAAGAGGAGATCGCCTCCTACATCGTCCCCGTGGAGCTGATGGTCCTGTCGCGCGAGGAGCCCGAGACCGTCGGAGGGGTCGAGCTGCCTCTCGGCACCGTGATCAGCGAGGGGGGTCTGTGGCTGAGGTACCGTCCCGGCATCGAGGAGATCGGAATCAACGACCGGGGAGAGGTGATCCTGCGAGAGGTGGAAGCTCCGGATCCAGCCGCCGGTCCTGTGCGTGGCTCGCACAACACCTCCGTCATGGGCCGGACCAAGAGGCTCGTCACGCGCCTCTCGCTCGAGGAGCACGAAGCGGACAGGAAGGAGGCCGAGGCCTGGCTGAGGTTGTTCTCGGGCCTCGACGGCAGGCGCACGCTCCAATGCCAGTTCAAGTGCGCGGGGATCGATTACCAGCATCGCGGCAACGTTCCTTACCTCCACAGGACGACCCAGCTCAACTTCTTCGACCTGCGCGACATCGACATGGTGCGCATTGCATCCCTGGTGGCGTTCCGTTTCAGGAAGATCCGCCGCAAGGTCCCCACCGTCACGGTGATCTCCTTGATGGGGCTTCCTCGAGACGCCGCTACCTGGAACGCCCTGCAGAAGCGTATCAAGACGCCCAAGAAGGGGGGCGGCATCCCCGAAAAGCTGCAGGACAGCCGGTTCTACGATCCGCAATCGAAGGGGATCGCCCCGGCGAATTTCGTCCACTTTGCTGCTCTGCGGGATCTTCCGGACGAGATCACGGTGATCACCGTCAACACCGACTACCACGGCGAGGTCAAGAGCCGCGGCGTGCTCTCCCCCCTGACGGCCATCATGTCGCTGGTGGACATCATCTCCGCCCATGCCGGCGTGGCAGTGCTCAGTTCCGAGGGGACGGCGACCACCTTCACGGGGCCGACGGGAACGGGCAAGACGACGGCCTGCGCGTTCTGGGCGGAGAAGAACGAGAAGTATCGCAGGCTGGAGCTGCGACGCCGCTACGAGATGGACATCCGCCGGACGCCGGACGCCGGGCGGCTGGGTGAGGCGGGGATCCAGAAGGAGCTGGACAGGATCCTCTCCGGGGTCGGGATCCTTTGCCAGGAAGACTGGGTCGAGATCCTCAAGGAAGGGGCCGGGCAGTGGATCTTCTGGCCGACGGAACGAACGATGTACGCGAGGACCGGCGGCTTTCCCGGGCTGCGCTTTGTCCTGCACGAGAACCACCCGCTGCTCGAGAACGTGATGGCCGATTTCGGTGGCTCGGGCGATCCCGGTAAGCTGGGGCGCATCACGCACGAGTTCTTCCCCGAGCGGATCTTTTACGATCCGGCGTGGAACCATCTGCACTACGACCGGTCATCCCGAAGGATCGCCGCGAACGTCTTCCTGGAGCGCAACGGGGAGCTGGACTTCTGCGTCAAGCGGGTCTCTTCGCGCGAGGCGATCGACTGGCTGCTGACGGGACGGACCCCCGACGGCAAGTTCGAGCCCCTCTACAATGCGTATCCGGACTTCTCGGGCCTGCTGATGCAGCTTGGCGTGGTCGGAGAGAAGCTGCGCGAGGCCTACCAGGAGGCGCAGCAGGGTCACTACGCGCCGCTCGGCGCCGGAGACGCCCCGCTGGGGGAAGCGATCTTCGACAAGCTCGACGTCCAGGTGAAGCTGTGGCTGGACAACTGCCGCGAGACGCCGACCTACATCGTCAATGGCGTCTATGGGCTGGAACTGACCCAGGACATCAACTGGCTGCTCTCCCAGCACTCCGACTCGTTCGGCGACTGGAAGCACGTCACCGTCGAGCAGTTCAAGGCCGCCATGAAGGAGCGCTACGGCGTCACCTACAGCTCCCGCGGGGAGTGGTCGCACATCAGCCCCGAGGAGAGGCGGAGCTGAGGCCGGCCCCGCATGCCGAGCGCATGATAAAATTAGCGTCCAAGCCTGATGAAAAAGCGGAGCTCTTCACGGCGCCTGCGCTCGGAAGGAGCTCCGGACCGGGACATCTCGACGGCCGTTCCACTGCAGATCCTCGAAACCGATCCGGAACTTCTCGAGCCCGAAGCGGACACTGCTGACAACGCGGGAAAGATTTCCCGCTACGACGCTCTCGGCGCTTACATCCGGGAAGTCCGCAAGACACCCAGCCTCACGCGGGAACAAGAACAAGAGCTCGCGCGCCGCTACCGCGACCTCAACGACAAGGAAGCGGCCCGCAGGCTCGTCCTCGCGAACCTCTCGCTCGTCGTGAAGATCGCCCTGACGTTCCGCCGGGCGGTCGCCAGCGCACTGGATCTCATCCAGGAGGGAAACGTCGGCCTGCTTCAGGCCGTGGAGAAGTTCGACCCTGAGATGGGTGTCCGGTTCAGGACTTACGCGGCCTGGTGGGTGAAGGCCTACATCTTGAAGTACCTTCTCGACAACGCACGCCTCGTGAGGGTGGGGACGACGAACGCCCGCCGCAAGCTGATCTACAACCTCCGGAAGGAGAAGGCGCGGCTCGACTCGATGGGGGTGTCCACCGGACCCAAGCTGCTCGCCGAGCATTTCGGAGTCTCCGAACAGGACGTCAAGGATGTCCAGGCCACCCTCGAAGCAGGCGAGGTCGCGCTCGACGCTCCCATCTCGGACGGCGAAGACGGCAAGAGCCGTATCAGCCTCCTTCCCGATCCTGCCGCTTCGGTCGAGGAGCAGGTGGCCCGGAGGGAGCTCCAGGAGCTGCTCGACAGCAAGATCGCCTCGTTTGCCGCCTCGCTGGACGAGAGAGACCGGCAGATCCTCGAGAGGCGGCTGCTGGCGGAGGAACCCGAGACCCTCCAGGCCATCGGCGACCTCCCTCTCCCGCTTCGCGGGCCCTCGGTGATGGACATTGTTCCGCAGGGCCGTTTTTCGAAAGCATAAGCGACTGCTTATAGGAATGACATGAGGCCATTCGGGGAGAGTGCGGGTACGGGGGCGCTCCGAGCGCGAAGCGCGAGCATCAGCGCCGGGCGCTCGGCAACGAGAAGGCGCTCGGGCAGAAGGTGTTCATCGGGCAGGCGGCACAGTTCGGGTTGCGGGCGAAGCAGGTCCTCCGGCCGTGGAGGATGGTGGCCATGCCGAAGAAAGCCCGATCCTTCTCGGGGATCAGTTCGTAGAGCGTGAACTCGATCTTCACCGGATCGGTCTCCTCGGTGAGCTTCCAGACCGGCCCCGTCAGGCGGATCACGTGAGTGTCCACGGCGATGCCGGGCCGGCCGAACCATTCCGCGATCAGCACATTCGCCGTCTTGCGGCCGACGCCGGGAAGAGTGACCAGCTCCTCCATCTTTTCCGGGACCTCGCCGCCGAACCTCTCCACCAAGGCCTTGCCCAGTGCGATGAGGCTCCTTGTCTTGGCGCGGTAGAAGCCGGTTGGACGGATCAACGCCTCGAGCTCCGCCGGGTCAGCATTCGCGTAATGCGCGGCTGTCTTGTACCGGGCGAAGAGGGCAGGGGTCGTCATGTTCACCCGGGCGTCCGTGCACTGGGCCGAGAGAATGGTGGCGACGAGCAGCTCGAGGGGGTTGCTGTGATCCAGCTCGCAGCGAGCGTCCGGGTACAGCTTGCGAAGCGCGCCGAGGATTCGGAGGGCGCGCTTTCGCCGGATGGGAAGAGGCTCGAAGCGGGTCGGACGGGACTTCGCGGAGCGACCCGCCGCTAATTTCTTTCTCTGGGACGCTTTGGCGACGGACACGGTCGACCCTTCCGTGCTTTTACCTTCAACGCTCTGTGCCGTCAAGATGTCCCAGCGGACATGTCCCGGCGGACAGTGTCCCGGCGGACAGTGCGCCTGCGAGTGCGCCGGGCAGATAATGGCTCCTCTCCGGGGGTAGTGTGATGAGTAGCCGATCGTGACCACCCCCGATCCGGCCCGAGCATTACTTGAGGTTGTAATCCGCCACGACCGTGAAGACGATGGGTATTGGACACCCGTCCCGTCGAGCGGGCTTGTAGCGCCAGAGGCTTACGGCGTTCAGCG
>QHYA01000088.1 GCA_003223995.1 Acidobacteriota bacterium
CGCCGGAGCCCACCAGGTACTGGTAGAGGGCGTGGACGTCCTCGTCCGCGGGAGCGACCGATTCGATGCCGATCCCCTGCTCGATGACGATCCGGTTGAGCAGGAGGTAGAAGCGGTCGGCATCGCGTGTGCTCACCAGAAGGCCCCCACGGTCGGCGTGCATCTTGACCTCCACGACGTGGTCCTGTTCGAACACTTTCGAGGCCAGCAGCTCGGGCTTGCTGCAACGGATCAGGACCTGCATGGGGCGCGTGCGGATCTCTCTGCGAACCTCATGAATCGCCCCTTCCGCGACGAGGGTGCCGCTGTCGAGGATGACCACCCGCTCCGAGAGGGCATCCACCTCGTGCAGGATGTGGCTCGATAGAATCACGTGCAGCCCCTGCCTTCCCAGGTCTTGAAGGAGCGACAGGACCTCGGCCCGCCCCATCGGGTCGAGCCCGTTCAAGGGCTCGTCGAGAACGAGCACGGAGGGCTGGTGGCTGATCGCCTGCGCCAGCTTGATCCTCTGACGCATCCCCTTGCTGTAGGAGCCGATCCGCCGGCCGGCCTCTCCGGTCATGTTCAGCCTCTCCAGGGCCTGCCACGCCAGGCTGCTGGCGGCGTCCCCTTCGTAGCCATGGACCCTCAGATAGGAATGGACGAACCGATACCCGGTCAGCCCCGGCGGGAAGGAGTCGTACTGAGCGCAGTAGCCGAGCTTCCGGAACAGCTCCGGCTCCCGCGGTGACATGCCGAGAACGCGGATCCCGCCCCGCGTGGGCCGCAGCAATCCGGTCATGAGGTTCATGAGCGTGCTCTTGCCCGATCCGTTCGGACCAACGAGGCTCGTGACGCCTGGCAGCAGCGACAGGCAGACCCCGTTGACGCCGAGGATCTCCCCGTAGAATTTCGAGACGTTTTCGAAGACGATCTCCCGCCCGCTCACCGCACGACCTGGTAGGCCGTGATCTTCCGCCACAGAAGCATCAGGCAGAAACCGGCCATCAGAACGAGCGCGGCCCAGGCGCTCCACGGAGGCATCTCTTCGAGATCCGTCACACCGAAGAGGCCGGCCCATAGTGTCGTCAGGACCTTGCTGAGGTCGATCAGGTTTCCCCAGCGAGTGCGGAAGAGGACGTTGATCGCGCCGCCGAAAGCGGACAGAACGAAGAACACGCCGATCATGAGCAACCTCGCGGCCGCCTTCCGACGGACCCAGGCGGAAAGAGCGAGCGCGAGAAGGGAGATCACCGCGATCCAGCAGAGCGAAGCCAGGAAGATCGCCAAACCGATGCGCAGATTCTGCAACATCCAGCCCGCCCCCTCGAGGTACGACTGAAGGAAGAAGAGGAGGAGGAATGGGACCCAGGTGATCAGCGAGAGGAGGATCGCCAGGACAGCGATCTTTCCAAGGACGTATTCCGCCCGGGAGACGGGCCTGCACAGGTAGAGCGGCAGCCCGTTGGCCTTGAGATCGGAAGAGATCAGCTTCGGGCCGACGAGAAAGGTCAGCAGGAAGCCCATCTGCGCCTGGATCAGAAGAGCGATCATGAAGAAGCGACCGCTGACCTCAGCCAGCATCGCCGGGGACATCCGCAGGGCGCCAAGTGCGCTGAGGTTGTGATGGAGGTAGATCACAGCGGCGCAGAAGACCGGCCCGGCGAAGCAGAAGGCGAAGAACGCGGCGAGCAGCCTCGAGCCGAAGACCTCCTGGAAGGCGTAGCGAGGGATGATCAGGAAGCGGGACCACTCGGGAGTGAGGGGGCCTTCGTAGCAGCGGTACTTCCGGTCAGCGACCGCCACCAGTCCCCCCGATGGCCTTGAAAAAAATCTCCTGAAGGGAGTCGCGCTTGGTGCTGAGCCGTCGGATCTGCACGTGGCCCTCGGCCGCGATCCTGTAGAGGTCGCAGACCTCGACGCGTTCGGGCAGGATGACCTTGAGGCGGCCAGCCCCGAGAGCGTACTCGCAGCCCAGGCGGCCCAGCGACTCGGCGAAGCTGCCGTCCTCCCCGCGCGTCTCGATCTCCAGGAACCTCCTGTTCGCCCTCCGTTCCTCCTCGAGGTTGCAGGTGACGGCGATTCGCCCTTCCTTGAGAACGAGCACCTCGTCGCAGCACTCCTCGACATCGCGAAGCAGGTGCGAAGAGAGGATCAGTCGCACCTCCCCGCTGTCGCTGATCTCGCGGATCAGGCGGATCATCCGCTGCCGGGCGGCCGGATCGAGCCCGTTGGTCGGCTCGTCGAGCAGCAGGAGCCTCGGCGCGTGGACGATCGCCTGCGCCATTTTCGCTTGCTGCTTCATCCCGGGAGAGAAGGTCTCCAGCTTCCTGTAGCGGGCTTCCCCAAGACCGACGGTGAAGAGGGCGAGGTGGGCCCGCTCCGTGGCGGCGGCCGGCGGAAGGCCGGAAAGCTCCGCCATCAGCCGGACGAAACGGACGGCGCTCATCCCCGGGATGAAGGACTCGTTCTCCGGCATGTAGCCGATCATGCCGCGGATCTCTTTCGCCTGGGTCCGGATGTCCCGGCCGAGGACCCGTGCGGTCCCTCCGGACGGACGATGGAAGCCGAGCAGCGTGTGGAGGAGGGTGGTCTTGCCGGCGCCGTTGGGGCCCAGCAGGCCGATCGACCGCCCCGAAAGCGCCCCGCGCAGGTCCTTGAGCACCTCGCGCCCGGCGAGGCGGACCTCCAGACCCTCCAATTCGATGAGCGCGCTCATCGCCCCCTTTCGGTCGCCTCCCCCGCGGGCAATCCGAAGGCGCCCAAGCCGAGCAGGGCAGCGAGGTCGGGGCCGAGGCTGCCGTGGCCGCTGCTGGCGAGGACGATCCTGTTCTGCTCGCCATAGGCGTAGAGAAGAGACGGAGAGGAGGCCAGCTCGAACGCCTCGATCGACCGCTTCTGCCGCGGCGTGAGCGCCTGAAGGCCTCCGGACCAACTCTTCGGGAGGGAACCGAGGGCCGAGCCGAGGTTCTGGTACACGATGGCCGAGAAGTTGACCTGGCCGTCCCGGGGTAGAAGCTCCATGAAGCTCGGAGCGCTCGTCAGCGTCACGTGCGAGGCTTTTTGCTGGATCGCGCGTTCCAGAAGCGCCCGGCTCGGAGCTGCGAGAAGGTAGCCCTCCGCATAGGTGTAGTGGGCCTCCAGCGGAGGGTTCGCAGAGCGAAGCAGGTAGAAGCTGCGGCCCGCCGATTCCTCCCGCTCCAGTCTGAGGTTTGCCGCTGCGCCGGGGGCTTCCGACCGGCCATTCGCCTGATCGACAAGCCATTCCACGCTTCGCTGAAGGCGGGCCGGATCATACACCTCCAGCACGAGCTTCCATGAAGGGACGGGCAGCATCGGACCATCCAGGGCGAAGGCGAATTCTCCACCGAGAGGCGCCGCGAAATCATGACGGATGCTGACGTCGCGCTCGGATTCGAACCGGCTCAGCAGTTGGGGGAAGTCGGGATGAGCGGCCTGCGCGACGCCGATCAGATCCTCCAGCAGAGAGGCGGGGTTCTTCACGACGAAGACGGCCGCCAGCTCCGCCTCGGGCGAGATGAACTCCAGCGTCCCCATCGGGGCCGGAGGGGCGAGCCAGGACGCCAGGCCCCGGCGCGGCTTGTCGAAGGACAGCTCGAGCCGATCCTGACTCCGCCCCCCCTCTTCCTTCCTCTCCAGGCTCACCTGTTGGAGATCGAGAATCCCCGACCGCCGGAGCGCCTCCACCCTCGAGCCAACTTCTGCGGTGTTCGATCCCCTCTCCAGCGCCTCGTGGAGGATCCTCTCGATGTCGGCGGAGACGATATATTCCACCCCATCCCTGTAGCATTCTGCGATCCGCGAGCAGAAGAGGCTGCTGGCGAAACCGCCGGGAACCGGACGGTCCAGACCGGCCGCAAGCCGCCGGAGGGAACGGGAAGACGGCGTGGCCACGAAGAGATCGCCGTGGACCCAGAAGAGGATCTCGTTGCCCGAAGGCGCCCCCGCCGGAGCATCGCTTGCGGGTGGAAGCGGATCCGGAAGCAGCCGCAGCCGCGGGCCCGCGGACGCGCTCGCCTTCCTGAGCTCGTCACCGAGAAAGAGCTTGAGGTCTTCGGGCCGTCCGACCTCGGCCATCACGACAGGCCCCTCGGGCCGCCCCTGCGCGTCCATCTGGACCGTCAGGACGATCTCGTCGCCCAGGTGGCTGCCGAAGGCGCGGAGTTTCTCGAGGATCTCCTCCAGCTCCGGCTCGATGTCCTTGCCGGCGCTCATCCGCCACCATTGCTCCAGCAGCTCATCCTGCTCGATCTTGCTCTTCAATAGCCTGTGCCCCTCGCTCAGCGCCTCGCTCAGGTTCGGCACGGCGGCGTAGAGCACCGTCCCTTCCGGCGAGAGGTCGAGAAGCCGCGTGGAATGGCGAAGTGGCGGAGCGGGGATCTGCTTCTCCAGCTGCGCGCGAAGCGCGGAGATCCGTCGCAGCAGCTCGAGGTAGTCGGCGGCGTCGCGGCTCCAGGCGACCTCCTGGTCGAGAGCAACGGGAGCCAGGCTCGAGGAGGTGGAAAGCTGCTGGCCGGGATGCAGGACGCTGCGCTGCCGGCCCCGATCGACTCGAACCTCCCCGTCCAGCACCGATACCCTTGAGCCCTTGGTACCGCTGTTCACGGCAAAGATCGTCCCCTCGACAGACACGAGGCAGTCGGCGGTCGCGACGCGCAGCTGTCCGCCATGCTGCTTCGCCGCGCGAACGATGACGCTCCCGCGCGCCAGCCTCACCGTCGTCGCTCCTCTCCCGCCGGTC
>QHYA01000089.1 GCA_003223995.1 Acidobacteriota bacterium
GAGCGCGCCAGCCGGGATGTCCCGCTGAATGGATTCGCCCTCTCCCCTCAGGACAGCGAGGGAGCCGCCGCGGGCTCACCCGCATCCTGACGCGGCCCGTCACGGGGGGCCCTTCTACTTTCCTGCGAAGCCCGATTTGAGGGCCGCTTCGGGGACGACGATTGGCGCCCCATCGGGGAGGATCTCCAGGGACTTCAGGAACTCGATGATGTCGTCCCGATCGGTCCGGGGCAAGGAGACGAAGGCGTCGCGGGCCGCGCGGGCTTCTCCGCCGTGGGCCTCGATCGCCTCCGTCAGCGTCGTCAGGTCTCCCCGATGGCCGTAAGGGGCGGAGTTGCCGGCGTCCCAGAGCTTGCGCGTGATGAACTGGTCGACCGGCACACCCTCCTGTACGACCTTCTCGTTGCAGAAGTGGCTGACAATCGAATCGCAAATCATGTGTCGCTTTAGGTCTGTGAAGGCCCGCACGATCGCTCCGCCACCGTTCCTCTCGAGCCGGGGCTTCTGGCCATCGCGGGTCAGGTCGAAGCAGAAGGACTTGCTGGTGTCGTTGAAAGTGCCCTCCGGATTGAGCCTGTACGGCTCGCAGAAGATCGGATCGTTCAGGGACATCTGCGGCACGTGGCATCCGGCGCAGCCGATCGTGCTGAAGGCGGCCTCTCCGGCCGCGACGGCCGCGGCCCGGACAGGATCGGTTCGCTTCACGCGCCCGGGAGTGTTCAGCGCGGCCTGGTAGAGCGCAACCGCCGTGATGTCGCCGACCGAAAGCTCGTCCTCGACGCCGTCTCCATCGAAGTCCGCCGTGCCCGTGCGCGCGATGCCGAACCGCTCGACGGCCTGCATGCCGTGATGATGGTTGAAGGCGTTGACCGTGAACTCCCGCACCGACCGGACCACACCCTTCTGATGGAAGGGCTTGATGATGAGGTCGCGGTCCACGCCGGAGACCTTGCTGGTGTCGAGGGCGCCGTCGGGATTGGCGGTGATGGAGCCGAAGGCGACCCCCTTCGTGCTCAAGGGAAGGGTCGCCGGGAGCCCGGTCCTCGCCGCCTGCTTCTTCGCCGCATCGCGGATCGCGAAGAGGTCCCGAGTCATCTCCCGGCCCAGGGCGTCGATCGGCCCGGCTCCCATCATTCCGAGAGTGTTGCGCTCGTTGCTGAAGAGGGGATCGACCGAGAAGGTCACCGGGTCGAGAGCCTGCGCCAGGACGAAGACATTGGCGACGAAATCGCCGCCCCCGCCGGAGCGGGGCTGAGCGTGGCAGCCGAAGCAGGAGCTGGAGTCCGGAGCGGAGGTGCGAATGAAATCAGGCTGGCTCGCCACGCGCTTGGCCCCCGCGCCGGTGGTTGCCGGCCGGCCCTGACCGTCGAGCCTTGTCAGAGGGGCGTCGAAGAGCAGCTTCCCGTGCGCGACGATGTCCTCGAACCTGATCCTCCCCGCGACGATGTCCTCCTGGCTCATGTGCTGGAAGCTCCGGACATCCCCCAGGCCGTTCGACTCGTCCGCGCCCGTCCAGGGAACGAGGCTGACGAGGATGAGGGAGAGGGCCGTCAAGCCCGCCGAGATGAGTTGCCGTTGCATCGAAATTCTCCAATTCCTCCGCGGTTCAGAACACAGAACCTACAATGAAGGCATGATCCGTGCCAGGGTTGCGCGCGACCATCTCCTTGCCGACGAAGAGGCGATTTCCCAGCCTGGCGGGCCTGCCGCGGCATGTGCGTGCAATACGCGTATCAGTACGAGGCGGCGGAGCTGATCCGAGCAGATGAGGCGTTGCTCCCGGGCGGAAGCCGGATCCGCTGACGTTCGCCGAGCTGCCCTGTCTTCTCTCCGTTCATGGACGGGGCTAGCGAGGTCGGTGCCAAGCGGGGACGTCCGGACGACTGTGGCGCGGCCGGCCGTGTATGCTCGGTGACACGAACCGGTCGCGGTTTTCCTTTTCTCCTCTTCTTTCTCCCTTTCTCATCCTCCCACATCAGGGAGAGCAGGATCCCGATCCGGGGATACGCTCCCCGCCGCCTCGGGTCGTGCCCCACGAGCCCGGACCCACCTCCAGGCCCCTGGTGCCGCGGTAGAGATAGAAAAAGGCTCGGCCCGGCGGGGGCTGGGTCGCATCCTCGTGCCCCGCAATCGTGGCGTCGGGCGAGTCGTTCTCCAGGCAAACCACCGGCCCGAGGTCGGCGTTCTGACCCATCCCGTGGCTGATGTTGCTCACGTCCCCGCGAATGACGTCGTAGCGCAGCGCTCCCGCCTCGTGCTCCCACGTGAACAGTGTCGGGGCCGACTTCGAGACGGTGACCATCGGCGCGCGTGTGAAATCGGCGAGCCAGACCTCCGGCCAGGTGTCCGGGTTGGCATCAGTCCAGTCCCCGTAGCCGGAGAAGGCGAAATGGCTGCCGTGCCGGTCCGTGGAGAGGCCGGAGTAGGGCGGGTAAGTCTGACCGCTCATGAGGCCGCCAACCCGCTCAATTGCGCCCGAGGCGATGTTCAGGCGCGCGAGGTCGTACGGCTCGTCGGGGTCCGGTTCGAACAGGTCCCCCTCGGCGACGAAGTACACCCAGGCGCCGTCTGGCGAGATCGTGGGGACCTCGTTCTCCCCATCGGCCGTCACCGTGAGCTGGCGTGTCGTTCCGGTCGAGACCTGGTAGAGGAAGATCTCCTTGTTGTGCTCGGGGTTGGTGCCGAGGGGATCTGCCTGCGACGCGTAAGCGATCAGGTCGCCGGAGGCGGAGACGTCGGGATCGCTCGAGGAGTAGGTGGGATCCCCCGTGATCCTCTGCAGGCCCGTCCCGTCCGTTCGAATTCTCCACACCTCCGAGGATCCGTCCGGGTTCCCCCCGTCGAGGTTCGCGTCGGAGGTGAAGACGACCCACGTGCCAGACTCGTCCAGCCGCGCGCCCGCGCTTCCGCCCGACGTGCTCGCGGTCAGGTTCTTCAGGCCGGTGCCGTCCGGCTTGACGACCCACAGGTCGAGGTTGCCATCGGCGTTCGTGCCGTCATAATTGGCGTAGCTGCTGAAGGCGATGATGCTGCCGTTCATGGCGATCCGCGGGTAGTAGGCGTCGTCCGATCCATTGGTCACCTGCTTGAGGTTCGTCCCGTCCCAGCGCACGGTGAAGACCTCGTATCTGCCGTCGGAATTGGTGCCGAGAGGATTGCTGGGGCTGGAGAAGGCGACCAGCGTCCCGTCAGCGGTGGCCGAGGGCAAGCTGGCGACACCGACCGTTGTCACCTGGGTCTTGCCCGACCCGTCGAGATTCATCCGATAGACCTCGGTCGGGATGTTCGTCGACTCGTCGCTGCGCGTCTGGCGCCGGAGGTAGAAGATCCGCGCCGCGTCGGCGGCGATGAAGGGGCTGCTGTTCTCGTCCTCGGAGGTGTCGGTGAGCGTCCGGAGCGTGCCGCCGCTGCCGTCGATGGCGCTGATCTCGTAGCCGCCATCGAGGTTCTTCCCCGCCTGAGGACCAGTTCCGTACGAGAAGAAGGTCACCCTTCCGCCTCCCCCTGCGACGACCGTCCCGTAGAGGACCTTGTTGAGGTTTGTGACCAGTGTGAGGCCCGTGCCGTCGCCCCTCACCTTGTACACCTCGTAGGAGAGGTCGGGGTTGTGCCTGATCGTTCCCTGGTTGGAGGTGAAGTAGACCCACTGGCCATCGTCGGTGATCGAGGGGTCGAACGACACGGCAATAAACCCGAATGGGCCCGTGGAGGTAGTCAGCCGCCGGAGGCCGGTCCCGTCCCAGTTGATCGCGAAGATCTCGACTGTCGGATTTGCCCCGGTCAGGGGGGCATTGGACTCGAAGGCGACGGTCGAGCCGTCGCCCGAGATGACGGCCGCCGCGCTCGCCCCGGTGGAGGCTGAAGTGAGCTGGCGGAGCCCGGTCCCGTCGCCATTCACGGCGAAGATCTCATCGTTCCCTTCGGGATTCGTGGAGAGCGGGTTGGCGTTGCTCGAAAAGGCGATGCGCAGGCCGTCGTCGCTGACCGACAGCGAATCGATGTAGGCCTCTCCGGGGAGCGCCGTCAGCTCCGCCAGACCGGTGCCGTCACGGTTGACCGAGTAGATCTGCTGGTGGCGGTCGGGGTTCGTTCCGAGCAGGTCGCTCGAGCTCACGAAGAAGATCTTGTCGCCCGAGCCGGAGATCGCGACGAGGGTGACTGATCCGGCATTGACCGTCGTGTCGCTCGTGAGCTGCTTCACCTGGGTCCCATCCGTCTTCATGACGAACAGCTCGAAGCTGCGGTCCGCGTTCTGTCCGGTTGGGTTCGCCCGGGAGATGAAAGTGATCCACTGCCCGTCATCGCTGGCGGCGATGATGTGCGCGAAATAGGAATAGGCGTAGTCCGGCCCTCCGACAGCGATGGTCGAGCGGGGCACGCCCGTCCCCGTTGCCGCGTCGAACTCGTGGATGCGGTATTCGCGGTTGGGGTTGTCGCCGAATTGATTGCTGTTGGAGGCGACCCAGACCTTCGTGCCCGAGTCGTTCATGGTGGTGTAAATGACCGGGAGCTCCTCCTTTCCGTCCGTAAGCTGCTTGAGCACCTGGCCGGTCGCGGGCGCACGTGCCGCTCCGGCGATGAGCAGAGCGCACGCCCATGCGCTGAGGCGGCCCGTGGCGAGGGTCCGTCTCGAGATCCTCATGACGACTTTCTCCTTTCCGGCTCCACCCCAGCCGAGGGCCAGGTGTTCGGCGCCTCCGGGTATCGTCCAAGGGAGTTCGTGCGACGAAACGTCCCGTCCACGCTCGCCGCGCTCCCACCCGGGCGCTGTCAGGATTGGTTCGATCGGAACCCTGCGCCGATGCCAGCCGACTGCCATGGACGACTCTCGGGGCTCCTCTTCCTGAAGTAGTGATGGACTTATACACCCAACGGATGGGTCTTGGGAGATCTCTGTCATCGGGTCGGGCCGAATCTGTGTCACACGTGAAACCGGGAACGGCCTACCGCCTCACCACAGGTCTTCGACCGCGTCCCTCGGCGGCGTGCTCGGGAAGTCTGTCATCGTTCCCACGACAGGGACATCGTCTGTTTTTAATATGGACGCGGGAGGGTCGCTACCAGTCTGTGGGCGGGGGGGCCGCGCCCGCTCGAGAGCTATGACGAGGCCGGAGGGTCGACCCAGCGGCCGTGCCGCTTGATGAGCTCGATCAGTCTCTCGTCCGCATCGGAAGTCGGGATGTCGCGCGCGACCATCTCCTTGCCGACGAACAGGCTGACCTTGCCCTTGCCCCACCCTACGTAGCCGAAGTCGGCATCCGCCATCTCGCCGGGGCCGTTCACCACGCAGCCCATGATCGCGATCTTCAGCCCCTTGAGATGGGCCGTCCTCTCCTTGATGCGGCGGGTGGTCGTCTCGAGGTCGAACTGTGTCCGCCCGCAGGAGGGGCAGGAGATGAATTCCGTCCGGCTGATCCTCACGCGCGCTCCCTGCAGGATGCCGAGGGCGAGCCTCCGGGACTCCCAAGGAGAAGCAGCGGCGATCTGGAGGGAATCGCCGATCCCGTCACACAGGAGCGACCCGGCGAAGGAGGCCGATCCGAGCGTTGGGTCCTCTCCCCGCGCTGCCGGGGCATCGAGGAGGACCAGCGGGATGTCGAGCCCCTCCGTGTCGAGTCGCGCCGCCAGAAGCCGCACCGCTCCGACGGGAGCCGGAAATGTCGAACAGTCGAGGGCGGCGGCGAGCCGTTCGAGACCGGCGCTGCAGGCTGCGCCGAGCGCCGATAGGACGAGGTCGACCGCAGGCTCCGGGGTGGCCAGAAGCACGCGGGAGTCGGTGCTGTCTGCCCGGCCGACGACCAGAAGACCGCTACCCGCTTCGCGCAGGCGGTCGGCCAGGACGGAGGTCATTTTCCGCAGCTCCGGAAGCGGTCTAGAAGAAGGGGGCAGCCGCAGTGTCACGCGGTGGGCCGCCGTGGCGAGAGCGCTGAGGCTCGCCCTGTCGAGTTGGAAGGCTGTTCCCCCGAGAGCGCCGGGCGCCGCTTCTGCGAGCCGGAGGATAAGTGAGGCGTCAATTCTCACGGAGAGCGCCGACGCGGGCGCCTGGGCTTGGAGAATCCGGCGAAGCTCCGCGGCGGTGGCGACATCGGCCTCATTGCACACCGACACCTCGAAGAAGTCAGCACGCTGCTCCTCCGGGATGCCGGCTCCCGCGGCGGACCTGATCTCGTCCCCCGGATCGGGTAAATCGCCGCGCTTTCCCCAGCCGTCAAGGGGGAGCTCGACTGCCACGCGTTGGATGCCTCCGATCGCCACAGGGCCGAAGGAGACTTCTCGGCACGCCCGGCGGAGGCGCTGGAAGGGATTGCGCTGCTCCGAGACTGGCATCTTCAGGATGAGCGGCGGAGGAACGGGAGCCTCGCCAGAGATGCGGCGGTTGAACTTCTCGACAAGACGGAAGGCCACGGGGACCTCCTCGACCGGATCCTCGGTCAGCGAGACGCGG
>QHYA01000090.1 GCA_003223995.1 Acidobacteriota bacterium
GAACGCTCCGCCAGGAAAAGGACCACGGGTAGGTCCTCCTCGGGGGCGCGCAGGCGAGGCACGACCGGTTCCAGCACCGTGCGCGGCGCACCATAGTTGTTCACGGTCAGGTTCAGGAAGAGCTGCTTGTCGTTGGTGACTCTCTCGGTCTGAAAGAGGAAATCTAAAGAGACCGCACCTCTAGCCGTCCGGGATCCCACGACGACGGCCAAGGCCAGAGCAAAGGCGAAAGCAGAGATTCTTCTCGATGAGGCTCTCACTGTGACCTCCTTGTCCTTGCGCGGCCTGCGGCTAGCCGCTGTCCTCGTCCTCCGCCAGAGGCCGCCGGCGGCGCTTGATCACGGGCGGCGGCTGTGAAGGCTCTTCCGCAAGGACACCGCGGCCGAGCCAGCCCCCTCCGTCGATCGTCAGACACTCGCCTGTAATATAGGCTGCGGCGTCGGAAACGAGAAAGGCGCAGGCCCGGGCCACCTCCTCGCGGCGAGCGAACCGGCCCAGAGGGATCGCACGCCGGACCTTCTCCTTCAATTCCTCCGAGGGCCAGAGCCGATCCGCTGCGCCGCGGGAGTCGAACGGGCCAGGCGCGATGGCGACGACGCGAATGCCCCTGGAAGCCCACTCGACGGCGAGCGTGCGGGTCAAGGCCAGCACACCCGCCTTCGACGCGGCGGAGTGCACCGTTCCCGGCCCGCCCGTCCAGGCGTAGGTCGCGGCGATGTTGAGGATGACTCCTCCTCCCCGCGCCATCATTTCCCGTCCCGCGGCACGGCAGCAGTTGAACGTTCCGTTGAGCACGATGTCCACGACGTTGGCGAAGGCGGTCTCCGGCAGGCGCTCCGCCGGGCGGATGAAGTTGCCGGCGGCGTTGTTGACGAGGATGTCGAGGCGCCCGAACCGCTCGATCGCCGCCCGGACCATCCGCCTCGTTTGATGGTGGTCGCGGACGTCGGTCGTGACGGCAAGCGCCGGAATGCCTTCGGCGGCCAGCTCGGAGGCCGCCGGCTCGATGTGAGCCGGATCGCGGCTTGCCAGGACCACCGAGGCCCCGAGTCTGCCGAATTGCCGGGCCACATCGCGGCCGAGCCCCGTCCCTCCGCCAGTGATGATCGCAACGCGGGACCGGAGCGTTCTCTCCGGGCTCATCGTGGCGGGATGATAGCATTGGGTCGATTGAGGACTGGAGGGACGGGATGATGAAGAGTTGGGTCTCGATGCTCGCTTGCGCAGCGATGCTCCTCGCCGCTTGCTTTTGCCTCTCCTCGGGCGCCGGGGCGAGCCCCTCCGCCAGCGTCTCGATGGGCGCCTACGTCGCGTCGGATTTCAAGGACGAAAGCTACCTGAAGATCAACCTGAAAAGCGGGAGCTCCGCCTTCGACGACGCTGCGATGGCCTCGGTCAAGGGCGCCGCTCCCTTCGCCGCCCTACCGAAGAGCTACACCGGCCCCTCCGTCGAGATCCACTGGCACTTCCAGGTGGACAAATAGCCGCTGCTCTTCCAGATGGAGCGGCCGCTCGACGACTCTTCACAGCCTGCGGCGCAGGAGAGAGGTCCCAAGAATCAGCATCGCTGCGTCGAAGGCGGTGAGGGCGGCGCAGCAGCGGAGAAGCAGCCCGCCGCTCCAAAGCTCGGACCCTCCCAGCACCAGCGCCCGCATGGAGTCGATGGCGTAGGTCATCGGGTTGAGCACCGCGAGCCAGCGCATCCATCCCGGCATCACGTCGAGGGGAACGAAGGCGCTGGAAAGAAACGAGAGGGGAAGCGTGATGATGCCGAGCAGGGCGAAGAAATCCCCGTGCCCCGTGAGGCTGAAAGCGAGGATCAGCGAGATGATCGTGACGCCGAATCCGAGCAACAGACCGATCCCGAGCAGGGCGGCGACTCCTGCAGCGCCGGAGGCCACGCGGACTCCGAAGAAGAGCGCGGCCAGAGTGAGCATGATCAGGCACTGGAGCACGGAGAGGAGGTTGATGGCCAGGAACCGGCTCACCAGGATCGAGCTGCGCGTGACCGGAGCAGTGATCAGCCGCGCCAGAAAGCCGCTTTCCTTGTCGAAGAGAACGGGGATGCCTCCTGCCATGGAGTTTCCGAAGACGGTCAGCGCGAGGATCCCCGGCAGTATGAAGGCCCGGTAGTTTCCCCCGGGTGAAATCGGGGCGCCGAACCTCTGGAGCGCTCCTCCGAAGAAGACGAGCAGGATCACCGGCTGCACCAGCGCGAAGAGAAGGTTGAACGGCTCGCGGCGCAAATGGATGAGCCACCGAACGAGCTGACCGCGGGTCTCCTGCATGAAACGGGGCAGAGCGTCGGCGGGGAGCCTCGCCGCTTCTCTGACGCTCGCCTCCCGGTACACGTCAGCCATTGCCTTTCATCGCTCCTGACCGGCCGAGGTGCGGACCAGCTCTTCTGCCTGCGCCTCGGCAAAGGCCCTACCGGTGTACTTGAGAAAGACCTCGTCCAGCCCCGGCCGGCTGTAGGCGACGGCCCGGAGGGAGATTCCGGCTGCCGAAGCCGCTTCCAGGACTCGTGGCAGCGCGGTCTCGTTCGTATGGACGTAGATGTGGAGCCTCGGTCCTTCACGGGCCGTCCCTCTCACGAAGGGAAGCCGGTCCAGGATGGCCTCGAGGCGCGCCGCGAGGAGCTCCGCCGGGGCTTCCGCCTTCGCGTTCCCCTCCGCAGACCTTGCCCCCTCGGCGCGCATCCCCGCGGGGGCGACACCGTCGGGCTCGACCGTCACGACATCCCCGCCGAGACCCGCTCTCAGGGCAGCCGGGCTGTCGGCGGCCACGATCTTTCCCTGGTCGATGATCGCAACCCTGTCGCAGAGCCGGTCGGCCTCGTCCATGTAGTTCGTGCACAGCAGCACCGTCACGCCGCGTCCGCGCAGCGACTCGATGTGGTCCCAGATCGCCCGGCGGACCGGAACATCGAGACCGAGAGAGGGTTCGTCGAGAAAGAGGACCTCGGGCTCGTGAATGAGACCGCACGCGAGGTCCAGTTTCTTCTTCATGCCCCCGGAATAGTTCCGCGACGGCTTGTCGGCCATCGCCTCGAGGCCGACGAGCGACAGAAGCTCATCGATCCGCCGCGGGCGGCGCTGCCGGGGAATATGGTAGAGGTCCGCGAAGAGCGAAAGCTGCTCCCTCGCGGTGAGATAGCGGTCCACGGTGATCTCCTGCGGGACGTAGCCAATTCGGCGGCGCACCTCCGTCGGGTTCTTGACCACATCCGCTCCGGCCACCTGCGCCTGGCCCGAGTCCGGCCGCGCCTGGGTCACCAGGATGCGCACCGCCGTCGTCTTGCCGGCGCCGTTTGGGCCCAGCAATCCGAGGATCTCCCCTTCGCGCACCTCGAAATCCACGCTCGACAGCGCCGTGATATCCCCGAAACGCTTGGTGAGCCCGCGAACGCTGATCGCCGCCACGACTTCGTTCTCCCGTTTGTTCTCCCGATCGTCGATTCTACGACAATAGGTGATTTGCTAGGATGGCGCAGCCCCAATGAGTGAGAGACCGACCGGAGAGCCTCCACAGCGTTTCGACGCCTCTTACTACCGGGATACCTATCCGGTCGAGCAGTGGCGGCGGTTCGATCGGCACTGGTGGGCAAACCGATACTACGCGCGCCTGGCGGAAAGGCTCTTGAAACGGGCCGGCGGCAGCCGGGTGCTCGACGTGGGCTGCGGGCAGGGCTCTCTGCTGGCGCATCTCAAGCCTCGGGTCGAAGTGTGGGGGATCGAGGTGTCGGACTACGCCGCCCAGCGGTGCGCCGTGCTCGCTCCGCGCGCGCGGATCGTCGTGGGCAACATCGAAGAAGGGATCCCGGAGGGGATGCCGGAGGGGGGCTTCGATGTCCTCATCGCCCGCTACCTGCTCGAGCACCTTCAGGACCCCTCCGCCGCCATCCGGCACTGCGCCTCGCTGATCCGTCCCGGCGGCTACTTCCTGTTCTCCGTGCCCAACACCGGCTCTCCAGGCCTGCGGCTGAAAGGCTCGCAATGGTTCGGCTATCTGGACGAGACGCACTGCTCGCTGCTGGCGCCCGAGGAGTGGCTGCGGCTGACCGGCCAGAGCGGATTGCGCCTCGAGAGGGTTTTCAGCGACGGCCTGTGGGACGTTCCCTACGTGAAGTGGGTCCCACGCCTGCTGCAGCTTGCGATCTTCTCGCTGCCGACGATCCTGGCCGTGCTCCTCGTCTCTACGTCGCTGCCTCTCTCCTGGGGCGAGAACCTGATCGCCTTCGCACGGAAGCCGCTCACGTCCACGGCACCAGGAGATGCGCCGGGAGTAGCGATGCGGGAACGTAGCCCAGAGAGCCGCACGAACTCCTGAGGGGTTGACGGCGGCATTCGCTCCGCTGCCGCTCGCAGGTTGGACAGCCCGCATCGTGTGAGGTCTTCCAGACGGGGCGTGCTAGAATCGCGCGCTTTTGCCGCGACCTGCCTCTGTCCAGGCCAGAAAGGACTGAATTGAAGCCGCCCCCCGCGCCCCGGAAGGCCGATCTCCATGTCCACTCAGCCTTCTCCAGGTTCCGTCATCTCGAGATCCTCCGGGCGCGCGATTCCTACAATGACCCTCTGCGGGTCTACGAGCGCTGCCGCGAGGTCGGCTGTGATTACGTGGCCATCACGGACCACGACACCATCGACGGGGCGCTCGATCTCCTCACGCGCCGTCCCGACCTCGAACCGCTCGTCATCGTCGGCGAGGAAGTCGAGACGCGGTTTCCCGAGACGGGCCAGTGGGTCCACGTGAACGTTCTCGGCGTCACGGAGGCCATCCACGAGGACATCCGGCGCGCCCGAGATAGCGTCTACGATCTGGTCCCGTACCTGCGTGGCCGCGGGCTGGTTCACTTCCTCTGCCATCCGTTCCAGAGCTACCGAATGCAGAAGAGGCCGGCGCTGTTCGTCGAGGAGGTGATCGAGCTGTTCACCCACGTGGAGGTGGGCAACGGCACGCTCCCGCCCGAACAGAACCGGGCGGCCAGGAGCATCCTTCATCACGCGCGGAGACTTGGCTTGAAACGGGTTGGCGTCGGAGGCAGCGACGCGCACCGGCTGCGTCCCATCGGCGCCTACCTGACGGTGGCTCCGGGAGAGGACAAGGCGTCCTGGATCGCCTCAGTGGCGGCTGGGGACTGCCTGGTTACAGGACACGAGATCGGGTTTCTCGCCATGCTCGGGGAGGTGTACGGCATCGTCGGGAATTACTACCGCCACCTGGCGTCGCCGGAGGGGCGGCGAGGCATGAGATCGGCGAACTACCTTGCCGCTGCGGGCTTCATGCCGCTGTGCGTCGCGGGCGTCCCTCTCCTCGTGAATCTCGTGAACTACCTGGGAACGAGCGGCATCAGCCTCGCGGTGCGGCGGAGCCTCGAGCGCGCCAGCCGGAATGTCCCGCTGAATGGATTCGCCCTCTCCCCTCCGGACAGCGAGGGGGCCGCCGCGGGCTCGACACCCGCATCCTGATGCGGCCCGTCACGGGGCCCTTCTACGGCTTTCCTGCGAAGCCCGATTTCAAGGCCGCTTCGGGGACGACGATCGGCGCCCCGTCGGGGAGGATCTGCAAGGACTTCAGGAACTCGATGATGTCGTCCCGATCGGCCCGGGGCAAGGAGATGAAGGCGTCGCGGGCCGCGCGGGCTTCTCCACCGTGGGACTCGATCGCCTCCGTCAGCGTCGTCAGGTCTCCCCGATGGCCATAAGGGGCGGAGTTGCCGGCGTCCCAGAGCTTGCGTGTGATGAACTGGTCGACCGGCACACCCTCCTGTACGACCTTCTCGTTGCAGAAGTGGCTGACAATCG
>QHYA01000091.1 GCA_003223995.1 Acidobacteriota bacterium
CCCTGCATGGGGAAATGGACAAGCTCTTCCGGCTGTGCATGTTCGTCATAGGGGGTCCGTGACAGTCTTTGCCATCCTGACCGTCTTCTTCTCGTTCTTGGGCAGGATCGGGCTCCGGTCAGCGAAGTGGACAAGAGGTAACACAAGCCTTGCTTGACCCACGCGGCTCCAAGCGAGGAAACTAGCTTCTCGCTCGTCGGGGCGTGTGCGGCCTGCGCCGCACGGCCGCCGGAAAAAAGGAGATCGGATGAACCGAACCTGGGGCCATCGAGCGCGCCTCCGAGTCATTGCGCAAAGGGTGATGATCGAGAGAGGCCTCCTGCCGGACTTCTCGGCCGGAGTCCTCGCCGAGGCGAAGGGAATCGAGAAGGCGCCGAGCGAGACGGACGGGACGACGCACGACCTCCGGGACCTGCTCTGGGCCTCCATCGACAACGACGACTCGGAAGACCTCGATCAGGTCACGGTTGCGGAGCGGCTGGCAGGAGGGCTCGGCAAGGTTCTCGTGGCGATCGCCGACGTGGACGAGCTCGTCGTCAAAGGATCGGTCATTGACGGCCATGCCCGACACAACACCACGTCCGTCTACACGGCGGCCGAGATCTTTCCGATGCTGCCGCTGCGCCTTTCCACCGACCTCACCTCCCTCAGGCAGGACGTGGACCGACTCGCGATTGTTGTCGAGATGGCCGTCGGGGCCGACGGCCGGATCGGGGCGTCGAATGTCTATCGCGCGCTCGTGCGCAACCACGCCAAGCTCACGTACAGCGGCGTGGCCGCATGGCTCGAGGGGGGTTCATCTCCGCTTCGGCTTGCCGAAGTTCCTGGGCTCGGGGAGAACCTGCGGCTGCAGGACCAGATGGCGCAGACCTTGAAGGGCGTGCGGCATGAGCAGGGGGCGCTCGGTCTGGAGACGATCGAGCCCCGGGCTGTCTTCGACGGCGAGAGCCTGACGGATCTGAGGCAGGAGGAGAAGAACCGGGCCAGGGAGATCATCGAAGAGTTGATGATCGCCGCCAACGGAGCGACGACGCGTTTCCTCGCCGCGCGAGGCTTGCCGTCGGTGCGGCGGGTCCTGCGCTCACCGGAGAGATGGGAGAAGATCGTCGAGCTCGCGGCCCAGCTGCACGAGGATCTCCCGGCTCAACCCGACGCCGCCGCTCTTGAGATGTTCCTGAGCAGGCGCCGACAGGCGGACCCTGAGGGCTTTCCTGACCTCTCGGTTGCCGTGGTGAAGCTGCTTGGATCGGGCGAGTATCAGATCGAGTCTCCGGGGAGAGAGACCCCGGGGCATTTCGGTCTTGCCGTCCACGACTACACGCACTCCACCGCTCCCAATCGCCGGTATCCCGACATGATCACGCAGAGGCTGCTCAAGGCGGCCATCGCCGGCGCCGCCGTCCCGTACCGCCTCGAGGAGCTGGACGCCCTGGCGATCCACTGTACCGAGCAGGAGGACAACGCGAAGAAGGTCGAGAGACAGGTGCGGAAGTCGGCCGCCGCGCTGCTTCTGGAGCCGAGCATCGGACACGAGTTCGATGGGATCGTGACAGGGGCGTCCGAGAAGGGGACCTGGGCGCGAATCTTCCGGCCTCCGGCGGAAGGGAAGGTCGTGCGGGGCTTTCAGGACCTCGACGTCGGCGATCGGGTCCGGGTCAGACTTCTTGCGATCGACGTGGAGCGGGGATTCATCGACTTCGTGCGGGTTGGCTCCTCGCGGCGCTTCCACCAGAGGGAGGGTTGACCCGATCCCGGCGGGACCCAACCGCGCTGCAATGGCTGTTGACCTGATCACGCCACGGGTTCACCCCATCCGATGCTGGCGTGTCTCGACGGCAATCGCCTCCCGTGCCCGGCCGGAGCGCCGCGCGGCTGCCCTCGAGGCGCGGGCGATGATCGTGTCTTCGACGCAGCGCACGGCAAGAGCCGTCCACCCCGTCTGATGGCTGGCCCCCGCTCCGCGGCCCGTGTCGCCGTGGAAGTACTCGTGGAATAGCACGAGGCCGCGCCAATGGGGGTCTTCGTCGAAGATCCGCGCATCGCCCGCGAAGGGCCTGCGCCCCTTCCCGCCGGTGAGGAAGATGCTGGCGAGCCGCCTGGCGATCTCGCGCGCAGCGTCCCCGAGGGTCACCAGCTTCCCCGATCCCGTCGGGCACTCGACCTTTAAATCGTCCCCGTAGAAGTGGTGATACCTTTCCAGTGCCTCGACGATGAGGTAGTTGACGGGGAACCAGATCGGCCCCCGCCAGTTCGAGTTGCCGCCGAACAGTCCGGTGCTCGACTCGCCGGGAACATAGTCCACGCGATACTCCTCGCCGTTGGCGTGGAAGATGTACGGCCGGTCCTTGTGCACGCGCGAGAGCGACCGGATTCCGTAAGGTCCCAGGAATTCGTTTTCGTCCAGCAGGTAGCGCAGGACGCGCACCAGCCGCTCCTTCGAAGGGATCGCCAGGAGCCTGTGCCCGTGTCCCGCTCTCCCTCTCTCCACGTACGAGATGTGCCGGGCGAGATCATTCCGGTTTTCCAGGAACCAGCGCAGGCGCCTGCTGAAGCCGGGAAGGCCTTCGATGACGTCCCGCTCGAGGATCTCGCAGGCGTAGAGCGGGATCAGGCCCACCATCGAGCGGATCTTCAGCGGGATGTTCCGGCCGCCGAGCTGGAGCCGGTCGTAGTAGAAGCCGTCCTCCTCGTCCCACAATCCGGTCCCGCCGAGGGAGTTTATCGCGTCGGTGATCCGCACGAAGTGTTCGAAGAACTTCGAGGCGAGATCCTCGTAGACGGGATCCTCCTTTGCCAGCTCGAGGGCCATCGACAGCATCGTCGCGCAGTAGAAGACCATCCATGCCGTCCCGTCGGCCTGCTCCAGGCTTCCTCCGGTCGGCAGGGGCCGGGAGCGGTCGAAGACGCCGATGTTGTCGAGACCGAGGAAACCGCCGGAGAAGATGTTCTTCCCCTCGGCGTCCTTGCGGTTCACCCACCAGGTGAAGTTGAGGAGAAGCTTCTGGAAGACTCTCGCAAGAAACAGGCGGTCCCTCTTGCCGCGTGCCCCGGTCATCTTGTAGACCCGCCACGCCGCCCAGGCGTGCACGGGAGGATTGACGTCGCCGAACGCGAACTCGTAGGCGGGGATCTGGCCGTTGGGGTGCATGTACCACTCGCGGAGGAATAACACGAGCTGCTGCTTCGCGAACTCCGGGTCGACTCTTGCGAACGGGATCATGTGGAAGGCGAGATCCCAGGCGGCGAACCAGGGGTACTCCCACTTGTCGGGCATCGAGAGGACATCCCGGCTGAAGAGGTGCGTCCATTCCGAGTTCCGGCCCTGTTTGCGGCTGGCGGGAGGGGGCGGCTGCAGGGTGTCCCCATCGAGCCAGTCCCGGACAACGTAGTGGTAGAACTGCTTGGACCAGAGCAGCCCGGCGTACCCCTGGCGCATCACGCGCCTCTCCTCTTCCGCGGCGGCCTCCGGGATCCGCGAGGCGTAGAACTCGTCCGCTTCGCGCATCCGTTGCGCGAAGATCTCCTCGAAATCGCCACCAAAGAGCTGGGCAGGAGCGGTGTCCTCCGCGAACAGCCTCAGGCAGAGCACGATCTCGCCCCCGCCCGGGATCTCGATGCGGTAATGGGCCGCGACCTTCGTCCCGATCCCGTCGGGGTTGACGGCGTCCTTCCGCCCGTGGATCAGGTATTCGTGGAAGGCGTCCTTCACGAAGGGGTTTGCGTTCGGAGCGGCGAACAGCCGCTCGTCGTTCGTCTCGTTTTCCGTGAACAGGAGATGGGGCCGAGCCGGGGCCGGGTCGATCTCCAGGCGGAACCTGCCGAGGGTGGCGTGCCAGGCACGCAGGCCGCCGCCATCAATCCGCTCGATGCGGGGTTTGATCTCGCACCCCTCGTGCGCGCATCCCCACGACCAGGTGTTACGGAACCAGAGCGTGGGCAGCAGATGGAGGATCGCCGGCTCGGGGCTCCGATTGGCCGCGGTGATCCGGATGAGGATGTCGTCGGGTGCGGCCTTCGCGTACTCAGCGGACACGTCGAAGTAGCGGTTCCCGTCGAAGAGGCCCGTGTCCAGGAGCTCGAACTCCGGGTCGTGCCTGCCGCGGCGGCGGTTCTCCTCCACGAGGCGCGCGTAGGGATATTCGGCCTGGGGATACTTGTAGAGAGCCTTCATGTAGGAGTGCGTCGGGGTCGAATCGAGGTAGAAGTAGCACTCCTTCACGTCCTCGCCGTGGTTTCCCTCCGGGCCCCCGAGTCCGAAGAGGCGCTCCTTGAGGATCGGATCCTGGCCGTTCCAGAGCGCGAGGGCGAAACAGAGCCGCCCTTCTCGGTCCGTGATGCCGAGCAGTCCGTCCTCGCCCCAGCGGTAGGCGCGGCTGCGAGCGTGATCGTGAGGAAAGTAGTCCCAGCAGGTTCCGTCCGGCGAGTAGTCTTCGCGGACCGTTCCCCACTGCCGCTCGGAGAGATACGGTCCCCAGCGCTTCCAGTTCTTCTCCCGCCTGGCGTCTTCCTCCAGCCGGCGGGCCTCCGCGCCCGGCTGCGGCGTGTCGTTCCCTGCGGTCTGCTCGTTGGCTCCTCGCGTGACTCTCATGCCTCCTCCGTGACGCTCGAACGTGATGCTCGCCCCGCTCGGCGCTCGCGCGTTCAATCCTCGGGCATCTCCGCGACTTCGCAATAGATCTTGATCGCGCCCTTCGCCATCGCAACCGTTCCAACCATTGGCCGGTGTGGAATGTCATAGAGTATCATCCAGCCATTTGAGACAACCGGTTCTGCTCGAAAGGGGTGGTTCCATGGCTTCGAGATTTCGCTTCACTCTCTGTTCGTCCGTCATGTTGCTCTTCTTCGCCTGGTCCTTCGCCGCCGCGCAGAGTTACTCGATCACCGACCTCGGAACACTCGGAGGGAGCTTCAGTGAGGTCTACGGGATCAACGCCTCCAGCCAGAGCACAGGATCTTCCCAGACCAGCTCCGGCGCTGACGACGGGTTCCGCGTTTCAGGTGGTGTGATGTCGGACCTGAACATCACTGGCAGCAACGTCGTCGGCCGAGGGATCAACGCCTCGGGTCAGGTCGCGGGTTACTACTACAACCGGAGTTATCAAGCTTTTCTCTGGACGAATGGGAAGACGCGCGATCTCGGGAACCTGGGTGGGAGCTACGCAGAGCAACTCGGGCTTCACTCTCTACCATGCCTTCCTGTGGAGCGGCGGGTCGATGAAGGATCTCAACTTGTCTGATCCCCGCAGGTTCGGGCTGGGTCCTCACGGAGGCGACCGGAATCAACGATTCGGGACAGATCGTCGGCAATGGCACCCTCGGAGGCGTGGAGCGCGCATTCCTCTTGAATCCGAAATAAACGATGCGGTCTCTCAATAGGGGCGGATTCCCCCCGCTTTTTCCCTCCTGGATCGAACGGCCTTGGGAGTATATTCACCCCGACCAATGGGGGTCCTGACAGCCTTCCGTCCGACAGGGGGAGAAATCCGGATGAGTATCGACCGCAATTCTCGTGCGAAGTCTCTACACAGATGGGTGTTCGTCGCTGCGCTGGTCTCGCTCATCACGGCGCTTGCATCGGCGGCGGCCGCCGGAGCGGCGCAGCCGATCCACCCGCTGGCCTGGGTCCATGCCGACCGGCTTGCGCCCGAGGAGGCGGTTCCGCTGCTCACGGTCCCGCCCGTGGATCGCGCCGCTGCCGCGCTGGAGGATATCGCGCGCGGGGAGGCGGGACTGCCGCCCCGCTTCGCGATCCCGACGTCGGTGACCGTCACGCCCGAGACGAGCGGGTCGTGGGATGCCGCCCCCGACGGTTCTCTCGTCTGGCGGTTGCGCGTTCGGTCGCCCGCGGCGTCGTCGCTCAACCTCGGCTTCACCCAATACGTCATGCCTCCGGGCGGGGCTCTCTACGTCTACTCGCCTGACCGCGGGCAGTGGTTGCGACCCTTCACCGACGCGGACAACACCTCTCACGGAGAGTTGTGGACGCCGGTGCTTCTCGCCGACGCTCTGGTCGTCGAGGTGGACCTGCCCGCGGGGACGCGCGACGCGCTGCAGCTCCACCTCGGCCAGGTCAACGCCGGCTACAGGTACTTCGGCGCGAAGACGACCTCCGCCCCCGAGTCCGGGAGCTGCAACGTGGACGTCGTCTGCCCCGATGGCGATCCGTGGCGCAACGAGATTCCAGCCATCGCCCGCATCTCGATCAGCGGCATCTACCTCTGCACCGGATTCATGGTCAACAACACCGCCCGCGACCAGAGGCCGCTGTTTCAGACGGCGAACCACTGTGGCCTGAACTCCGGCAACTCCGGCACGCTCGTCGCTTACTGGAACTACCAGACCTCCGTCTGCGGCGGCACGCCGGATGGATCGCTCGCCGACAACCAATCGGGCTCCACGTGGCGCGCCGCGTACTCGCCGTCCGACTTCACCCTCGTCGAGCTGTCGCGCAGTCCCGACCCGGCCTGGAAGATCAGCTTCGCCGGCTGGGACAACACGGGAGCGGACGCGGCGAACGCGACCTGTATCCACCACCCGAACGCTGACGAGAAGAGGATCAGCTTCGAGTACCAGGCGACGAGCACGACCTCCTACCTCGGAAACACCTCGCCGGGCGACGGCACCCACGTTCGTGTCTTCGACTGGGACAAGGGGACGACCGAGGGAGGCTCGTCCGGATCGCCGCTGTTCGACCAGAACCATCACGTCATCGGCCAGCTCCACGGCGGCTACGCCGCGTGCGGCAACGATCTCTCCGACTGGTTCGGGAAGTTCGCCGTTTCGTGGAACGGCGGCGGGACGTCCTCCTCCAGGCTTAGGGACTGGCTCGATCCGGGCAACACTGGCGCGACGAGCCTCGACACCCTGAACCCTTACGGCACGAGCTGCCAAACGAATGCCGACTGCGACGACGGCCTGTTCTGCAACGGCGTGCGCCTCGGACTGTCCGAGTGGCACGAGCGGAGCGTGCGGCAATCACGTCTGCGAGACCGGAGCTGGCGAGGATTGCCTCTCCTGCCCCTCCGACTGCAACGGCGTGCAGGGTGGCAAGCCGGCCGGCCGGTACTGCTGCGGGGACGGGGCGGGCGTGAACCCGATCGGCTGCGGTGACGCGCGCTGCAACGTCGCGGGCAACTCATGTAGTGCGGGCGGCGGGCAGTCATTCTGCTGCGGCGACGGAGTCTGCTCGCAGGGCGAGACGTCGTGCTCCTGCGCAGTCGACTGCGGCCCCGCTCCGGCGAGCGAGTTGCCTGGCACGACCTGCCGCAATGGTCTCGACGACGACTGCGACGGGAGGGCCGATTGCGCCGACTCGAACTGCTCGTCGGATCCGATCTGCCAATGCGCGCCTGCAGGTGCCTCGTGCACGTCGAACGCGAGCTGCTGCAGCGGCAGGTGCCAAGGAGGGAAGTGCCGGTAAGGCGCCCGCCGGAGGGTCCGAACGCCGCAGAACGAAGGTTGCTCGACTGAGTGAGACCACGGTAGGGTCAGGGGAAGGGGACTGGGGAGAGGATACTGATCCCGAACCCGTGTGACGATCCTTTATCGGTGGCGTGTCACCGTTTTCAGAAAGGGGATAACGATGCGGAAGCCAGCGCTGTGGAAACTCCTGCTTGCAGCCGGCGTGATCGCGACGCTCGCTGTAGGCGCCTTCTCGATACTCACCGAGGTACAAGCCGGTCCGGGCGGGGGCTGCATCTGCCCGCAGGTCTATGCCCCCGTCGTTTGCGACAATGGCAAGACCTATCCTAATCAGTGCGAGGCCGATTGCCATCACGCGAAGAACTGCGTGCCCGCGGGGATCGGCGCGGCCGAGTAGTCGGGGGGGAAGGCGCTTCCCGCGCGTTTGGAGGGCGCCGCCGAGGCCGCCACCGGACGGGCGAGGAACACGCGCGGATGGTCGATCACGAATTGAAGCGGCCCTACCTCCTGCTCGATGCAGGAGGCACCCTTGTCTCTCCGAACGCGGAGATCATCCGGCAATCCGCCAAGAGTCACGGGCTTTCACTGGACGTCGATGCCGTCCTCGACGCGTTTTTCCGGAACATCCACGGGCTCGACCTCTCCCTTCGGCAGGGAGGGGTCGCGCCGCCGCTTCATCCGTTCCTCGGCTCGCTCATGGCCCTGGCCGGCACGCCGCCGTCCCTCGTTCCGGCGGTTCTGACGGAAGCCGAGCGCCTCTGCCGGCGCCAGGACGGCGGCTCATGGATCCGAACGTTCTGGACGTATGCGCTGCCGTGGACGCGCCCCGCTCTGGAAAGGCTGCGCGCCGCCGGTTATCGGATGTCGGTCGTCTCCAACTCTGACGGGAGCGTGGCCCATCAGGTCGCGGATCTCGGTCTGGCAAGATATTTTGACGTCGTGTTCGACTCGCAGGTGCTGGGAGTGGAGAAGCCGGACCCCCGCTTCTTTCACCTGGTGCTCGAGCAACTCGGTGTCGGCGCGGCGGACTGTCTTCTGGTCGGCGACGTTTTCATGATCGACGTGGTCGGCGCCAATGCCGTCGGAGTTCCAGCCGCCCACATCGATCCGCTCGGTTTGTACGCCGGCTGGCCGGGGGTCCACACTCGCGACCTCCGGACGTTCGCCGAGGCGCTCATCACGGGCGAGCTCGACCCGCTCGATCCCCGTCTCCTTGCGATGCGATGAACACGCCGGCGGCGGCGGCCCCATCGCCGCGAGGGATTTTGGCGATCGAATCCCGTTGTTCTCGGGGCCTGGCTTGGGCATCTGCATCGGTTTCCTCGGCAGGAGCCGCACCGATCAGGACGAAGCGGGACCATCGCGGCAAAGACGGCTGACGTTCCATTCCTCGAACTCGTGACATAGCTCCGGGGCAGAAGAGGTGATCCAGGGCTCTTCCGACAAGGGGCCGCATCGTGCGCTATCCTACACGCCCGTCGCATCGGAGGGGGGAATACCGATGAACAAAACCTCAAGAAGACTCGCGGCGTCGCTTCTGTTCGTCGTGTCGTCGCTCGCAGCGTCGATCTTCCTCGTTGCCTCGTTGCTCGCGCTCAGGGCGGAGACCTCCAAGGATCGGGAGAAGGAGAAGACGTTCTCGGATCGGCTGGGGGGGATGGAGTTCCGTTGCATCGGCCCCTACCGCGGCGGTCGCGTGACCGCGGTCGCCGGAGTTCGGCACGATCCCCTCACCTATTACTTCGGCGGCACTGGCGGGGGCGTCTGGAAGACGATCGACGGCGGGGCGAACTGGGAGCCGGTTTCGGACAAGGATTTCAAGACCGGGTCCGTGGGCGCGATCGCCGTGTCCGATTCCGACCCGAACGTTGTCTACGTCGGCATGGGCGAATCGCCAATTCGCGGCAACCACTCCCACGGCGACGGCGTGTGGAAATCGACAGACGCCGGCCGTTCCTGGACGAACGTGGGCCTCGGGGACACCCGCCAGATCGCGCGCGTACGGATTCACCCATCGAACCCGGATCTCGTCTACCTCGCCGCCCAAGGGCACTCGTGGAGTCCCAACGAGCAACGCGGCGTCTTCCGCTCCGGTGACGGGGGAAAGAACTGGCAGAAGGTGCTGTACGTCGACGACAAGACCGGGGCATCGGATCTCGCGATGGATCCCTTCAATCCGCGGATCCTCTACGCGGCGTTCTGGCAGGTGGTGCGCCGGCCGTGGGATTTCGTCAGCGGCGGTCCCGGCAGCAGCCTCTGGAAGTCCACGGACGGCGGCGACACCTGGAAGAAGCTGACCGAGGATCTTCCCGAGGAGACGCTCGGGCGGATTGGCGTGGCCGCATCGGCCGCCCGGCCCGGTCGCGTCTGGGCGATCGTCGAGGCGAAGAAGAAGGGCGGCCTCTACCTCTCCGACGACGGCGGGCGGAAATGGAAGCAGGTCAATGACGACCACAAGATCCGGGAGCGAGCTTGGTACTACTCGTGGGTCTACGCTGATCCGAGGAATCCTGACGTCGTCATTCTCCCGAACGTGTACATGCACCGGTCGATCGATGGCGGAAAGACCTTCTCGAACATGCAGGTCCCGCACGGCGACAATCACGACCTCTGGATCGACCCGGACGACCCGCGCCGGATGATCCTCGGAAACGACGGAGGGGCGGCGGTCACGTTCAACGGCGGAACGAGCTGGTCGACGCAGAACAACCAGCCGACGGCGCAGTTCTACCGGGTGGCGACCGATGAGCGGTTCCCATACTGGGTCTACGGCTCGCAGCAGGACAACTCCAGCGTCGGCATTCCGAGCGGCGTGCCGGGCGCCGCGATCGGCTTCAACGACTGGCACCCCGTCGGCGGCGGAGAAAGCGGATGGATCGCGCCGAGCCGAAAGGACCCCGAGGTCGTTTTCGCGGGGGAGTACGGAGGCCAGATCACCCGTTACGACCACCGCACCCGCGAAACACGCGTGATCATGGCCTGGCCTCAGCTCACCGGAGGGCGGGCGACGCGCGACCTGAAGTACCGCTTCCAGTGGAACGCGCCGATCCTCGTCTCACGTCAGGATCCCGACACCCTCTACCATGCCGCTCAGGTGCTGCTGCGCAGCCGCGACGAGGGCGAGACATGGGAGACGATCAGCCCGGACCTCACGCGCAACGACCCCGCGAAACAGGGCCGCTCGGGCGGCCCGATCACGACCGACGTCACGGGCGTCGAGGTCTATGACACCATCTTCGCCCTCGCCGACTCGCCCCACGAGAAGGGGGTGATCTGGGCGGGCACGGATGACGGCCTGCTGCATCTCACGCGCGACGATGGCAAGAGCTGGAAGAACGTCACGCCGACAGGGTGGCCGGAGTGGATCCAGGTCAACTCGATCGAGGTCTCGCCGCACGACAAGGCCACGGCCTACGTGGCGGCGACGATGTACAAGTTCGATGACTTCCGGCCGTACCTCTTCAGGACCACCGACTACGGAGCAACCTGGACGAAGATCACCGCGGGGATACCGGACGGAGCGTTCACGCGCGTGATCCGCGAAGACCCCGTGCGGCGAGGGCTGCTCTTCGCGGGGACGGAGACGGGCCTCTATGTCTCGTTCGACGACGGCGCCTCGTGGCGGGCCTTCCAGCGAAACCTTCCCGCGACACCGATCACCGATCTCGCGATCAAGAACGGCGATCTCGTCGTCGCGACGCAGGGCCGGTCGTTCTGGATTCTCGACGATCTGACGCCGCTGCGGCTGTGGGAAGACGCCATCGAGCAAGCTGGCGCCCGCCTCTTCCCTCCCCGGCCGACTCCGCGGTTTCAGACCGAGACCGTGTCCGAGGAGGACGAACGGCCGCGCAACGTCGGCACGAACATGCCCGACGGCGTCGTCGTCAACTTCTGGCTGAAGCAGAAGCCCGGAAAGGACGAGGTCGTGACGCTCGAGATCCTGTCGGGGGACAAGGCCATCCGGAAGCTGTCGAGCGAGAAGAAGGAGCTCGAGGGGGAACTGAAGGAACGGCTCGAGCGGGAGGAGGAGCGCAAGGACC
>QHYA01000165.1 GCA_003223995.1 Acidobacteriota bacterium
TCCACCCTTCTTCTTCCTCTCGCGACCATGCGCCTCCGCAGGCGGACCCTCGTGCCGGTCATCGATGATCCTCCTCCGGCGAGGGTCCGCCTGCGTGCACACCACAGAAAGCGTCATCGCATTCACGCCACCCACGATAGGCGCGCCGGGGAGGTCCTACAATCGGATGAAAACCGCAACCCCTCGGAGGGAATATGCCCGAAGCCGGGAGTGGCAAATGCCCCCAGGACATGAGGGTTTTCTTGTGCCAGGTCCCGCGCGAGTGCCTTTCCTGCCCGTGTTCCTCTATGATGAGCCGCAGCAGTGAAACTGGACGACCTTCTCCGGAGCTGCCTTCAGGACCTCTCCGATCGGAAGCTCCGCACCACCCTGACCCTGTCCGGCATCGTCATCGGCGCCGCAGCACTGGCGTCGCTTCAGTCCCTGGCCGAGGGAGCACGGGCCAGCGTTCTGGACCCCTGGCAGGAGCGCGGAGCCCTCTCCCAGTTCGGCGTCGCGCCTCGCGGCGAGAACCCCTGGCCCCAGCGCCGGAGGACTCACGAGATGCGCCAGAGGCGCGAGAAGCCGCCGAAGCGTGAAGGCACGGCGGCCGCAGCAGAGGCGGCAGGAAAGGCAAGGCCGGCGGACCCCGCCTCTTTGGCGGAGGGCGAAGCGAGCGGGGAGGCGCCTGCCCGGCCGCTGGACGAGAAAGCTCTCGAGGAGATTCGCAAGATCCCCGGTGTTCGTCTGGTCTCCGTTCCGCTGCTGCGCCCCCTGACTCTGCTCGCCGGCGGAGACGGGATAGAAACGCTCGTCTATGGTCTTCCGCCTGAAATTCCCGGAGGAGAGGGGATCTACAAGCTGGAAGCCGGATCGCACTTCGCTCCGGGAAAAGATGTGCAGATCCTCATCGGAAAGAGGCTCGCGGGAGAGTTGGGATTCGATCCGCCGCAGCGGGCGATCGGTACCAGCATCAAGGCGAGATGGGAGGAGCTGGCGGGCCTCGGGGGGCTCGCCGGGCCAGCGGCAGTAGCCCTGCAGAAGCGCGAGATGGAGGTGAAGGTCGCCGGGATCATCGACGCCGGAGCCGCCTACATCACCGTGGGTCCCTTCAGGGCCGTCGTCAACCTTGAGACGGCGGAGAAGATCCGGCCGGCGAGCATCGAGGCCTTGCGAGCGCTCGCGAGCGGGAAGAACCTCCTGCACGAGGCCGTTGTTTTCCTCGAGCGAGGGGTGGACCTCCAGAAGACCGAAGCCCGCGTGCGCGAGATGGGTTTCACAACCCGCTCCGCCCTGGAGTTTCTGTCGGATGTGCAGCGGGGGATGCTGCTCCTGCAGGTCCTCCTCGGGTGCCTGGGCGGTGTCGCCCTCTCCGTCGCCGGTCTCGGCATCGCCAACACTTTCCTGACGGCGGTTTATGAGAGGACGCACGAGATCGGCGTCCGACGCGCGGTGGGTGCCCGCCGCGCCGATATCCGCTCGCAGTTCTTCTTCGACGCGGCAGTTCTAGGGCTCGCGGGGGCCCTTGGCGGGCTCGCCCTGGCCTGGGGAACAGACCGCTACGTGGCGACAGCCGTCTTCCGCTGGATTGCGGAGGGGAGGCCATCAGCCCACGATTACCTCGAAGGAGAATCCGCGATGAAAGAACACCGGCGCGTTGCGGTTCCTGTTGCCTGCTGCTTGACGATTCTCACCCTTGGCTGCGCACCGCAGCAGCAGCCTGCCCCCGATACGCGTGCCACCGACGAAGCCGCGATCCGCGCTGCGGACATGGCCTGGTCCAAGGTTGCGGCGACCAAGCAAGTGGACGCGACGGTTGCGTACTATGCGGACGATGCAACGCTGTTGGCGCCCAATGCCCCGATGGCGAACGACAAACAGAGCATTCGCAAGACGTGGACCGATATGTTTGCGACACCGGGTTTTTCGCTCAGTTGGCAAACGACAAAGGCGGAGGTCGCCCGATCCGGTGACATTGGCTACTCAATAGGGACCTACCAGCTTGGGATGGACGACCCCAAAGGCAATCCAATGACGGATCGCGGCAAGTATGCAACGGTCTGGAGGAAGCAGCCCGATGGAAACTGGAAGGCCATCGTCGATATCTTCAATACAGATCTGCCTGCGACTCTGGCAGAGGCAAGATAGCAGTCCCCGGGACCATGTCGTTCCTGATCCGAGACTACGACTCAGCCCGAGACGGGCACCGGCTTCGCCAGTGCGTCGTTGAACTTCAGGAGTTCGAACGACGGCTTGAACCCTCCCTGCCACAGGGCGAGGCGATGGCTGACCCATATCTAGCATTCCTTCTTGAGCGATGCGCTAGATCGTCTGGCCGAATCCTCGTAGCCGAAGAGGACAACACGGTGGCGGGCCTCGTGGCGGTTCTGACCAGGGTCTCGCCTGAGGAGCCTGATGAAGCCCGACAGGAATACGCCTACATATCCGACCTGGTTGTTCTCGCTCGGTACCGTCGCCGAGGGCTGGGTCGCATTCTTCTTGAACATGCTGAGGCGCTGGCGCGAAAAAGGGGAGCGACGACGCTTCGCGTTGGCGTATTGGCCAAGAATCGCATCGCCCATGGTCTGTACCAGCAACTCGGCTTCAACGATTTCCAGGTTCAGATGGTGAAGGATCTGTGATTCACAGACGTAGGCAGCTCGCTTCGGCGTCCAACAAGCGGAAGCGGCTCAACCTGACTACGAAGCCTGTCATACCATTTGTTGTCTGAGGCCGTGTCATTTGTCCGTATGCGCCGGGGTGGAAGGCTGGCTTCCTTCACAACGGCGCCTCTAACAATCGCATCAACATGACGGCAGGCAGCAGGCCCGGGGTGAGCGCGCGTCCTCGCTCGCCTGCCGCGGGTCCTGCGGAGCGCGGCTCGGAGTCCCCGTGAAGAACCCTTCGTGGAATCAGGACCTCGTTGCCAGCTATGACCGCACGGCCGAGCGTTACGCCGAGAGGTTCCTTCACGAGCTCGACCACAAGCCTTTCGACCGCGAACTTCTCGACAACTTCGCTGACGCCGTTCGTGGCCGGGGCCAAACCTGTGATCTCGGATGCGGTCCCGGCCACGTCGCCCGATACCTAAAGGCGCGCGGTGTTGATGTCTTCGGTCTCGACATCTCACCAGGCATGATCGAAGTCGCCACTCGCCTGAACCCCGACATTCTCTTCAGGCGGGGCGACATGCTTGCCTTGGACTTCCCCGACCAGACCCTTTCAGGAGTTGTTGCGTTCTATTCGCTGATTCACCTTTCGCGAGAGTCGGCCCTTCGTGCTCTTCAGGAAACCTATCGTGTGCTCCTTCCCAATGGGCTTCTTCTCCTTTCTGTTCATGGGGGCGAAGGCGAGTTGCACGTAGATGAGTTTCTTGGAATTTCGGTGTCGATCGACGCGACCCTCTTTCAACCCGAGGAGATGGCCCGGTACGTGCGCCAAGCAGGCTTCGCGGTCGACAGAATCGTTACAAGGCAGCCGTACGAGTTCGAATTCCAGTCGACCCGCATCTACATCTCGGCCATGAAAAAGGTCGTCGACTCCAACTCCATCGGGGATCCTGCGCGGTATCACGACCTTGATCATCTGGAGCGCGGGCTCGCGGCCTTGCCGGGCATACCCAAGAACCTGGGCCGCATAGCCCTGATCGTTCGAAGGCGCGAGGGCGGCTGGCGGGACACTCCCGATCGAACCGTGCTGGCACCTGATACTGGTCTCCCGGGAGACGCCTGGAGTCGCCTGAAGGAGCCAAAGCCAGACGCGCAGATCACGGCGATGCAGATAGACGTCGCGGAGTTGATCGCGAACGGCCAGCCTCTGGCGTTGTTCGGAGACAACCTGTTCCTGGAACTCGATCTTTCCGAAGAAAACCTGCCACCTGGTAGCCAGGTGCGGGTTGGCTGCGCCACCCTGGAGGTGACTCCCAAACCACACAACGGCTGTCAGAAGTTCCGAGCGCGCTTTGGGCCAGACGCTGTCCGCTTCGTATCGAAGCCTGACCTGCGACATCGGAACCTTCGGGGCATCTACATGCGCGTGCTCGAGGGAGGGGAGGCAGCGCCGGGCGATCCGGTGGAGGTCATTGCCCCTGCGACTCGGATGCCAGCGGTGTCGTGATGATGCTATCCTGTTGAGGTCACCGGCGCATCAAACCGCAGGCACGAGTTATTCACCAAGGCCGATCAGAGTCGGAGGAGCGATGCCGGCAAGGGTCACGGGAACCGGTCTGGATCAACTGGCCGTCAACACGATCAAGATGCTCGCGGTGGACGCCGTCGAGAAGGCAAAATCGGGCCACCCCGGAATGCCCATGGGGGCGGCCGACTACACCTACGTCCTGTGGACCCGGTTCCTTCGCTACAACCCGCAGGATCCCGCCTGGCCCGACCGCGACCGCTTCGTGCTGTCGGCCGGGCACGGCTGCATGCTGCTCTACGCGATGCTGCATCTGGCCGGGTTCGACATGCCGATGGAGGAGATCAGGAATTTCCGCCAGTGGGGAAGCCGCACCCCCGGCCATCCCGAGCATGGCCTCGCCCCGGGCATCGAGACGACCACGGGGCCTCTGGGGCAGGGATTCGGCAACGCCGTCGGAATCGCCCTCGCCTCGAAGATGCTCGCGGCCCGCGTCAACACCGAGGATTTCGCTCCGATCACCCACCGCGTCTTCACCATCGTCAGCGACGGGGACCTGATGGAAGGGGTGGCTTCCGAGGCGGCCTCAATCGCCGGGCACCTGCGTCTCGGCAACATTGTTTCCATCTACGACGACAACCACATCACGATCGAAGGAAAAACCGATCTCGCCTTCTCCGAGGACGTGGGGCGCCGTTTCGAGGCCTACGGCTGGCACGTCCAGAGGATCGACGGCCACGACCGCGCGGCCGCCGCCGAGGCGCTCGCGGAAGCGGTCGCGGAGACGGGGCGGCCGTCCTTGATCGTTGCGCGCACGCACATCGCCGCCGGCGCTCCCACCAAGCACGACAGCGCGGAGGCCCACGGCAATCCTCTTGGACCCGAGGAGGCCACCGCCACCAAGAGGGCGCTGGGATGGCCGGAGGAGCCGAAGTTCCTGGTCCCCGACGAGGTGAGGGAGCGCTTCGCTGCGCGCGCCGCCGAGCTGCGTCCGATCTACGACGCCTGGCAGCGCGGCTTCGAGGGCTGGCGCTCGCGGCATCCCGATCTGGCCCCTCTCTGGGACCAGTTGCGGCCGAGCCGGATGTTGCCGGCGAACCTGGCCAGCACGCTGCTCGAATCCGCGCCGCGTGAGGCGGCAGCGACGCGGGCGCATTCCGGAAAGATCATCCAGAAGCTCGCCTCGCTCGTTCCGGCTCTCGCCGGAGGAGCGGGCGACCTCGCCCCTTCCACCAGCACGCTGATCAAGGATTCCCCCTCGGTCGCACCCGGCTCCTTCATCGGTCGCAACCTTCACTTCGGCATCCGCGAGCACGCGATGGGGGCGATCGTCAACGGGATGGCGGTGGACGGCAGCTTCATCCCCTACGGCGCGACGTTCCTCGTCTTCTCCGATTACATGCGTCCGGCGATCCGCCTCGCCGCCCTGTCGCGCTTTCCCTCCATCTTCGTCTTCACCCACGACAGCGTCTTCCTGGGCGAGGATGGCCCGACCCACCAGCCGATCGAGCATCTGACCGCCCTGCGGGCGATCGTGAACCTCGTCGTGATCCGCCCCTGCGACGGCATCGAGACTGCGCTGGCGTGGGCTTTCGCCGTCGGGCGCCGCGACGGCCCCACGGCGCTCGTCTTCACGCGGCAGACGGTCCCGGTCGTCGAGCGCGCCGCCCCGCCAACCACCGACCTTGTCGCCCGGGGAGCCTACGTGCTGCTGGAGGCCGGCGGGGGAAAGCCGAAGCTCGTCATCATCGCCACGGGCTCCGAGGTCCCGCTCGCCGCGGAGGCCCGCGCGATCCTCGAGAAGGACGGGACTCCCACGCGTGTCGTCTCCATGCCCTCGATGGAGCTGTTCCTGGGACAGAGCGATGAGTACCAGACCTCGGTCGTTCCCCAGGACGGCACGCCTCTCGTCGTCGTGGAAGCGGGCTTGCCCGACTGCTGGCACCGGATCGTTGGTCGCGAGGGGCTGATCATCGGCTTGCGCCGTTACGGCGCCTCTGCCCCTTACAAGGTCATCGCCGAGAAGCTCGGCTTCACGGGGCCACAGGTCGCAGCGCGGATCGCCGCGTGGCTGCAGGATCGAAAGCGGAGGAGCTGATCCTCCATGGTTCTCTTTCCGGTCCATGTTCTTTCCGGTTCTTTCCGATTCTTTCCGATCGACTCTTCGGACCGGCCGACGTAAATAAACGCGGGGGCCTGGGTTTCCTGGAACAGGGGCGGCCGCGGTCGTGGCCTGCGTGAGCATCGCGCCGGCGCCGGATCCGAAGATCAAGGTCACGCTAGGCCCGTGCGGGCAGCCTCCCCGGCCGGGCCCTATGATGTGATCACGGGGGCAATGTCCTCGAGCCCCTGGAGAGGCCAGGGCAGGTCGACATCGGTCACTGCCGCGCGGACGAACTGATGGCCGACAACATCGAACTGCGCGACGGGGTAGACCCGTACAACCCGCTCTACATTCTCGTCCGCAACGGCGCCGGGGCCCAGCACGACTACGGCACGTCCCGTTCGGGCGTTCCGCGCGTCCCCTCCGTGGGCGGTTGTCCGTGAACCACTCCTGATTTTTTGCGGGACGCCCTAACGCTCGCCTGCGGCGTCCCGCGCCGATCCCTCTTCTCGCTACTGGAACGCATTCGTCGCGGCGGGGGATGGAGGTGAGGTGTCGATCGACGTGCTCGTCAGGTGAATCTACCAGATCGTTCGCAGAAGGGCGCACCTGCGGATCCTCGCGTCTCGTGTCAGAAGAGGCATCCCATGGGCCCGTGCCGTCGCCGCGATCAGCCGATCGGCGGGGTCGCGGGGGAAGCTCTCGGGGAACTGGGTCGAGAGAGCAACCACGGTGGCGGAGATTTCCTTCACGATCACGCCGCTCTTGATGACGAGCTCCTCGATCCATCTTTCGGGAGTGCCATGAGCCTTGATCCTGCCGAGGGCGATCATCATCGCGATCTCCCAGAGCGAGATGGAGGCAATGGCGATTCCTCCGGACGACAGCGACTTCCTGATGGCCGAAGTTGCGCTGCGAGAGAGCCTGTCGGGCTCGATGGTCAACCAGAGGAGCACGTGAGTGTCGAGCAGGATCACCTCGCGGCTCTCCATCGGCTGGAGGGGGTGACGGGGGCCATGACGTCGCCCGCGATCTCGGCGCTCCCGGCCATGCAGCCGAAGACCTCCGCCGGCGCCTCGTCCGCGGGAACCAGCTTGGCCACGGGAACGCCCTTCTTCGTGATCAAGACAGTCTCGCGACGCGTGCGCACCTCGTCCATGACCCTGAGGCAGCGCGCCTTGAACTCTCCGGCGGGCATGGTTTTCATGACCAGATCCAGGTAACCATGGTCATATTATACTGACCCATAATAGGTCTTGGCAACGAAGAACTACGCCGTTCGGGCTGCGCGAGACTTCGAAGGCCAGGTTGGAGCGAGAATGATAAGATCTCATCTTTTGACGCTCCAAGATGCCATCTTCCCCCCCACTCGACGTCTGCATCCTCTGGCACATGCACCAGCCGCTCTACGAGGACGCGGCTTCAAGGGTGCCGGCGATGCCTTGGGTGCGCCTGCACGCCCTCAAGGACTACTACGACATGGTCGCGCTGGTCCGAGAGCATCCCGGCGTGCAGGTGACGTTCAACCTGGTACCGGTGCTGCTCGACCAGATCGAGGAGGCCGCGAGAGGGTCGAGGGCGGACCGATGGCTCGAGATGGCGCGCAAGCGCCCGGAAGACCTTGCCGAAGGGGAGAGGCTGTTCCTGCTCGAGAGCTTCTTCGCCGTCAACCGCGAGAGGGTCTTCCCGATCCTCCCCCGGCTCGAAGAGCTGCACCGCAAGGCACGCTCGGGGAGCGGCTCCCCGCCCTGGACGCCGACCGACTGGCGGGACCTGCAGGTCAGCTTCCACCTCGCCTGGTGCGGGCTCACGCTGCGCTCGACCTCGCTCGTGCGGAAGCTCTTCGCGAAGGGGCGTTTCTTCACCGAGCAGGAGAAGCACGCCTTGCTGGACCTTCAGAAGGATCTCCTCCGGATGATCATCCCGGCCTATCGCTCCGCCCTCGAGTCCGGCCAGGTCGAGCTGTCGACGAGCCCGTACTACCATCCGATCCTGCCGCTTCTTTGCGATGTGGCCTCCGCCCGCGAGGCGTCGCCGCGGGTGCCTCTCCCGGCGGCGACACCCCGGATGACGGAGGATGCCCGGGACCAACTGCTCTCCGGAATCGATTCCTTCACCAGGCGGTTCGGCGCCCCCCCTGCGGGAGTGTGGCTTGCCGAAGGAGCGCTCTCGGAGGAGACACTCGACCTGCTCGAGCAGGCCGGCGTGATGTGGACGGCGACGGATGAGGATCTGCTTCATGGCTCCAGGCGTCCGGATCCGAGCGATCCGCAGCAGAGCGGTCCTCTGCTGCTGCCCTATCGCGTCGGCCAGCGGAAGATCTCCGTGTTCTTTCGCGACCGGATCCTCTCCGACCTGATCGGATTCACCTACGCGTCCTGGAACTCCGCTGCGGCGGCGGAGGATTTCGTGGAGCGGCTGCGGGCGATCGCGGCGAAGAGGCCCGCGGGAGCACGCGGGGCCGTCGCCGTAATCCTGGACGGGGAGAATGCGTGGGAAGCGTATCCCGACAACGGTGCGGGCTTCCTCGACGCTCTCTACGGGACGCTGGAGCGGGCCGAGGGATTGAGGGCCGCGACTTTCCTCCGGCGCCTCCAGGAGGACCCCGCCTGGGGCAGGCTCGAGCGGCTCCAGGCCGGCTCCTGGATCCACGGGGACCTTCTCACCTGGGTCGGGCATCCGGAGAAGAACCGGGCGTGGGAGCTGCTCTCCCGGGCGCGAGAGGTTTTCATCGAAGCCGGAAGCCCGGCCGGGGCTCTGCGATGGCTGAGGGCCGCTCAGGGGAGCGACTGGTTCTGGTGGTACGGAGACGATCATTCGAGCTCCTTCGACGCCACCTTCGACCAGCTCTTCCGCGCGCTGCTGAGGCAGGTCCATGTCGAGTGTGACCGCGAGCCGCCTCAGGAGCTGTCCGTCCCGATCAAGCGGCATCCCGGCCGGCGGAGGATCGTCGAGCCCACCGCTCCGATCCGCCCGACGGTGGACGGGCGGGTTACGGACTACTTCGAGTGGCTGGGAGCGGGAACCACCCCGGCAGAACCGGCTTCTGCGGCGCTCGCCGCCGGGGGGGGTGGGATCCGATCCCTCCACTACGGCGCCAACGAAGAGGCTCTGGCATTTCGCGTGGACCCGCAGCAGATTCCCTTCTGGGAGACCGTGCCAGCCGCAAGCCTCGTCGTGACCGTAATCTCGCCCCACCGCTCCGGGGTGATAATTCCCCTTCCGTCCCGCCAGGGGGAGCACCTCCAGGCGGAAGAACCGGTTCCGGAAGGAATCGAGGTCGCCTGCGGGCGGATCCTGGAGGCGCAGGTGCCTCTCGGGACCTTGGGCCTCGCCCCAGGACAGCAGGTCGAGTTCACCGTGAGTCTGCTGGACCGGACGGGTCATTCCATTGCAACCTTTCCCCCTGAGGGCGCGCTGGAGCTGCACGTTCCGGTCCCGGGGAGGGCAGCGGACGACTGGTCGGCCTGACAGCGCAGGAGCCAGAGACTAGAACTAGATAGACTGGCCAAGCCCGAGCCAAGAATGTCAGAACTCCGACACGAACCGATTTCGCGACGCTGGGTCATCATCGCCACCGAACGCAGCCGGCGGCCCATGGACTTCGACCTGACGCCCACCGAGATGCCCTCGTCGGGCAATTGCCCGTTCTGCTACGGAAACGAGTCGAAGACACCGCCGGAGATCCTGGCCCTCCGCGATGGCACCCCTCCGAACACCCCCGGCTGGTCCGTGCGCGTGGTCCCCAACAAGTACCCCGCGCTCATGATCGAGGGGGAGTTGGGACGCAAGGGGGTGGGGCTCTACGACCGCATGCGGGGTATCGGAGCTCATGAGGTCATCATCGAAAGCCCCGATCACCACCTGAACCTGTGCGACATGCCTTCGGCGCAGCTCGAGCAGATCCTCCTTGTCTATCAGGAGAGGCTCCGGGACCTGATGCGAGACCCGCGCTTCAAGTACGTCCTGCTCTTCAAGAACCACGGCGAAAAGGCCGGCGCCTCCCTCGCGCATCCGCACACGCAGTTGATCGCCACGCCCGTCACGCCGCGGGAGGTGGCGATGGAGCTGGAAACCTCGAAGAACCATCACCAGCTCAAGGAGCGGTGCCTCATCTGCGATCTCATCTTCCAGGAGATCGAGTCCGGCGAGCGGATCGTCTCCATCGGGGAGTCGTACGTTTCGTACGCCCCGTTCGCGTCTCGCTTCCCCTTCGAGATCTTCTTCGCGCCCCGGGCCCACTGTCACTCCTACGCCGACATCCCCCGGCACGAGATCGCGGGGGTCGCCCGGGGTCTGAAAGACACGCTCCAGAGGTTGAAGAAGGTGCTGCGCGACCCCCCGTACAATTTCGTCCTCCACACGTCGCCGAACGTCCACACTTTCCCCAAGCGGTCGCATTACTGGGACACTCTTCCCTTCGATTACCACTGGCACATCGAGATCCTGCCTAGGCTGACGCGCGTGGCCGGATTCGAGTGGGGAACAGGCTTCTACATCAACCCGACAGCTCCCGAGGAGGCCGCCTTGTTCCTCCGGGAGGCCGAGCCCGATTGATCTTCCCGCAGCAGGTGGGAAGATGACGGAGGCCGATTCGATGAAGATCCTCATGGCCGCCGCGGAGCTCTCACCGTACGCCAAAGTGGGGGGGCTGGCGGATGCCGTCTCCGGCCTCTCGAAGGCTCTGGCCGCCGAGGGGCACGTGGTCCGTATCTGCCTTCCCTATTACGGTGAGGGAAGCAATCTGCAGAATGGCGGAGAAGGCTCCGAGAAAGTGTTCGAGGCGGAGCTTCCGCTGCGGCCCTCCCGGAAGGTGAAGCTGCGGGTGCGGCCGTCCCCCGAGCCCCTCGACGCTCTCGTTCTCGTAGACGAGCCCTTGCTGTTCTCGAGGGCGGGGATCTACGGCGACCCGGCCACGGGCCAGGGATACGAGGACAACGGCGAGCGATTCCTGGTCTTCTCGGCCGCAGCCGCGGCGGCGGCTTCCCTATTCCGACATCTCGACGGGTTCACGCCGGACGTCGTGCACTGCCATGACCATCAGACGGGGCTGGTTCCCGCGTTCCTGCGCCACGGCGCCGCCGGACTGCGCCCTGAAGCTCCCGTCGGGACGGTCTTCACGATTCACAACCTCGGCTACCAGGGCGTGCACGGCGCGGACCTGTTCGCGCGGACCGGCCTCGACTCGCACCTGATGCGACCTCTCGGGCCGCTCGAGTTCCACGGGAAGATGAATCTCATGAAGGCCGGGATCGCCCTTTCCGATCGGATCACGACCGTCAGCCCGACCTATGCAGAGGAGATTTGCACCCCCGAGCTCGGCGAAGGGCTCGACGGGCTCCTCCGCGAACGCCGCGGCTCGCTGATCGGGATCCTCAACGGGGTCGAGACGGAGGTCTGGGACCCCGCCACGGACCGGCTCATCCCCTTCCGCTACACGCCAGGAAACCTTGCAGGGAAAGGGAAGGACCGCAAGGCCTTGCTCGAAGCCTTTCAGTTCTCCGGCACGGGGCCGGGCACGCCGGTGCTGGGGATGATCTCGCGTCTCGCCCCGCAGAAGGGGTTCGACCTGCTCCTGCAGGCAATCGATGCCATCATGGAGATGGACCTGCGGCTCGTGATCCTCGGTGCTGGTGACGAGGAATACCGCCGGGGCCTGACCGAGGCTCTCCGCCGGCACCCGGACCGGCTCGGCCTGCGAATCGGTTTCGACGAGAGACTCGCGCACCTCATCGAGGCGGGAAGCGACATGTTCGTGATGCCGTCTCGCTACGAACCGTGCGGGCTCAACCAGATGTACAGTCTGCGGTACGGCAGCGTGCCCCTGGTCCGGGCGACCGGAGGGCTCGCGGATACGGTCGTGGACATGGACGAGGATCCTCCGCGAGCGAACGGCTTCGTCTTCCGGCAGTACCTCGCCCTCGAGCTGGTGAAGACGGTCAGGCGCGCCGTGCGCGCTTTCGGCGATCGAAAGAGCTGGAAGGAGCTGATGCGGCGCGGAATGGAGACCGATTTCTCGTGGAACCGTTCCGCCGCGCGGTATCTGGAGGTTTACAAGGCCGCGGCCGCGGAGGCCAGGCGCGCCGCCTGAGAGAAGCGGGTCGCGGCGCGTGGTCGCCCCGCGGCGCGTGGTCGCCACCTCGAAGACAGGCTTCTTGAAAATGGAGTAACAGCCACCACATGAGCGTGGTATCCCAGGACGATCTCCGGAAGACCCTGACCATGATCCTGGCAGGGGGGCAGGGAGAGAGGCTCTGGCCCCTGACGCGCGACCGCTCCAAGCCTTCTGTGCCATTCGCGGGGATCTACCGGATCATCGATTTCACCCTTTCCAACGCCCTCAACTCGGGACTGAGGCGCATCTGGGTCTTGACGCAGTACAAATCCGCCTCGCTGATGCGGCACATCAAGCTGGGCTGGAACCTGTTCGCCAGCGAGCTGGGGGATTATATTTACACCCTGCCCCCGCAGCACCGCATCGACAGCCGCTGGTACGAGGGGACTGCCGACTCCGTCTATCACAACATCTATACCTTCGAGGACGAGAAGCCCGAGCGGGTGCTGATCCTCTCCGGCGACCATGTCTACAAGATGGACTACGCCGACCTGATTGCCGCGCACAAGGAGCGTGGGGCGGGGGCGACCCTTGCGGCCTGCGAGGTCCCGCGCTCGCAGGCCTCGCAGTTCGGCGTGATCGAGGTGGACGGCGAGATGCGCATCCGCCGGTTCCTCGAAAAGCCCGCCGACCCGCCGCCCATGCCCGGTAAGCCGGACCGGAGCCTCGTGAACATGGGCGTCTATATCTTCGACACTCCCCTTCTGACCAGCAGCCTTCGCGAGGACGCCCAGCAGGCCGGCTCCTCGCACGATTTCGGGCGGGACGTGCTTCCAGCCCTTGTCGGAAAGGGGGAGGTCGCCGCCTACAGGTTCCGCGACCTCAACCGCAAGGAATCCGACTACTGGCGTGACATCGGAACCATCGACGCCTACTACGAGGCGAGCTTGGACCTCGTCTCCGTTTCGCCGGTCTTCAACCTGTACGACAGGGACTGGCCCCTGCGCACGCTGCCCCTGCACCTTCCTCCCGCCAAGACGGTCTTCGCACAGGAGGTGGCGGGGGGGCGGCTCGGCATCGCGCTGGATTCGCTGGTCTCCGGAGGTTGCATCATCTCCGGCGGCCGGGTGGAGCGGTCGATCCTTTCCCCCTGGGTCAGGGTCAGCTCCTTCTCGCACGTGGCCGACTCGATTCTGATGGACGGTGTCAACGTTGGCCGCCACGCCAACATCCAGCGGGCCATCGTGGACAAGGGAGTTCACGTCCCCGAGGGATTCACCATCGGGATCGATCCCGAGCAGGACAGCGCCCGGTTCACCGTCTCTCCCGGCGGCATCGTCGTCGTCCCCAAGGGGATGGTTCTGGGGTAGGGCGGGCCTGGGCGGCTAAGTACTCTGGCCCGAAAGTTCGGTGACGTATTTTCGACTCATCATGCCACCTTGTGAATGTTCCGGTCATGGGTCTTGATTCTTGCCAGCAGGCCGGCCAAGTCCTTTCGTGTGAACTTCCACTGGAAGGGCTGAGCCACTTCCTCGTAATGCTTTTGGAACCGAAGGAGACAATCTTCAAGCTGTCGAAGAGATGCGAAGTCATTGGGCGTGAGGACCTTTCGCTGCACGACGGAGAAGTACACTTCCACCTGATTAAGCCAACTGGCATGAACCGGCGTGTGCACGGGGATGATAGTCGGCCAGCGAGCTTGGAGTCGTTCGGCACATTTCCGGCCGCGGTGAGAGGAACCGTTGTCCATGATCCAGAAAACACGCCTTGCGGAGGCGTAAGGCTTCTGGCGCATCACCTGGCCCATCAATCGTTCAAATGGGGCGATGCCTGTTTTCCGCTCGCAGCGACCGTAGATCTTGGCTCTGCGGACGTCCCAAGCCGCAAGATACGCCCACGCCCCCTTGCGTTCGTACTCGTGCTCGACTCGCATCGGCTCGCCAGGCCCCGGTGGCAGAGTGGGGTGGATGCGACGGCGAGCCTGGATGCTTGTTTTCTCGTCCGTCGAGATCACGAAGTCCCTGGCTGTCAACGGGCAGCCCTCCCAGACGCCTTGGTACAAGTCCAGAATCCGTCCCGCCCTTTCCTCAAAGGCAGGGTCGCGCGGGAAAATCCAGCTCCGGTGACACCAAGGGCGAATGGCGTCTTCGGCCAGCCAACGCCAAAGTGTGGACTCGCCGATGGATGCGACAAGCCCGCGGCTCAGGATCTCTCGTCTGAGTTCGGGGATGCTGAAGCGGGACAGGGGAAGCCCGGAATCGCTCGGCGGTTCGCACGCCAAGGCTTTAACGGCGATGACCACGCTGGGGGGGAAAGCGGACGGGCCGTCCGCCTCGGGACTGTTCTTCCAGTCCGGCGAGGCGTTTTTCGAAGAAACGCTTGCGCCACTTGGAGACGATCTGTCGGGGCGTGTCCAAGCGCGCGGCGATCTCGTCATTGCGCAAGCCCTCCGCGGCGTAGAGGACGATCTTGGCGCGGAGAACATCTCGATACGGTGACGTATATTGTCGCGCGAGAGCTTTGAGCTTGAGCCTTTCGTTCGAAGCGAGCTCGATTCGGTATGGGCTCTTTCTCGGCACGATTCCTCCCGCCTGAGAATCGAGAGGATGATAGGCGATCGTGAACAAAATGTGAATAATATGTCATCGTATTTATGAAATCGAGTACTAAGCTGGCACTACGTACCTGCCGGTACGGAGATGAAGGTCTCCCTGGCCAGAACGCGACCCTGCTCGTCGCGAGCCTCCACCGCCCACTGACCGACGTCCCGGATTGTCTTGCGACTATACGTGCGCCAGTCAGGCCCGCGAAGCTGAAGAGCGATCGATTGCACGGCTCTGCCTTCGTGAAGCCAGACGTGTCGAATGTGCTTTCCGCGTTTCCCTCCGAGCACGCGCGTCGAGAACAAGACGACGACGCCGACGTCGAACCGTTCATCCTGGCCCTCGAGACGGCGGTTCACGATTCGCCGGCCCAAGCCGAACTCCGGCACCGTAAGCCAGCCGGTCTGCGCTGTCGCACCGGCCGGGAGTTTCCTCGGGAATGGCGCAGCGGGAGGCTCTGCGGCGGGCTCCGTGGCAGACTCAACAGGGCCTGGTGCCGGGCGCGGGAAAGCTCGGACTGCGGGTGGTTGAGAGGTCTGTTCTGCGGAGGATTCGTGAGGCGGCTCTACCGAAGTTCGGTTGCTGTCAGGCGCCCCCTGTGCGGATGGAACGGACGAGGACAGAACGTTCACGTGGCTGCCTGTTCGAAAGATGGCGAAATAGACACCCATGGCAATCAGGAGGAGTCCGCACATTGCCAACGCGGCGACGACGGGCCGGCTCGACGATGAAGCCTTGTTCGGCGTGCGCCGGCTCGCTTCGGTGAGCGGGACGACAACAGTGGCCGTGTCGTGCTCGCCCGGTGCTTCGCGCTCGATCCCGGCGGCATCGCTCCCACTGCCGAGGGCAGGTCGGGTGGGCGGCGCCTCCTCGTGGGGCTTCTCGGCGGGAACGTCGTGGATCTGCTCCCGTCGGGTCTCGTCAGCTCTCTCTCGCTGGACCTCGAGGGACGCTTCGGCGCGCGGCGGTTTGTTCCGCCCGGCCATCTTGGCCTCCCTCCAGTCCGCGATCACGGCCTCGACGCGTCGCGGCCGTTCGGGTTCGGGAGGCGGCGGTTCTATCGTGGCCCGGCGCTGCTGGTGTTGTTCACGATCGTAGTGGTCGATCAGCGGCTGAGGATCCAAACCGAGGATCTCCGCGCAGGCGCGGATATAGAGCTTCCCGAACGCTCGGCCGGGAAGGGTGTGGAACTCGTTCTTCTCCAAGGCCTCCAGGTAGCTGAGCTGAATCCCCGTCGCGACCCCGATCTCCTCGATCGTCCTGTTCTTGGCTTCACGTTCGCACTTGAGCCTCTCGCCGAAGCTGGGCATCAGCCTTACCATGCCACAGAACGTCGACTCAGAGGTGCTCGAGGTGCCATAAGTCGGGCGACAAGGATCCGACGTTGAACGCCAGGGACATGATAGCGCCGCGCGCGGAGTCGTTCACAGAAGTCGGGCAGACCCGGCAGACGCAATGAGCGGCATGGACTGGAGGCGCTCTTGCGATCGGGTTGAAGGCCTTGCGGTTCGGAGGTGGCGATGGAGAAGACGCGAGTCCCTTTGACCGCCGCCACGGCGTTTCTGATCTTCCTGGCCGCGGCGCGGAACGTTCCGTTACTCCCCCGCGCCCCGCATCCCCCGTCTCCTCCGCGACACCTGATCTACCTCCACGGGCGGATCGTCCAGGAGCAGCAGAACGCGCGGCCGGTGCATCCACGGTTCGGATCACGTCACGGTCGTCGGCGCCTCAATGGGCGCCGCCATCGCGATGTTGGCGTCGGCACGGCTGCAGAACGCCGATGTGCGCTTCTGCTTCCTCGGCCACTGCCTCTCCGAGTCCGTCCGCGGTCTCATCGCGGAGGAGGGGAAGCCCCCGAGTGGACGCCTGCTTTCGATCCGGGAAGAGAGCGACGAGTCGACGGCCAGGTGTTCGCCCTGGAAGGACGAGACCAAGCCAGGATCTCAGCTCGTCGCACGTGAGATCGTGATCAGGACGGGGCTCAGCCATGGATTTCTCTACCGGCCGCTGCCCGAGTGGGTAGGCCCTGTTGCGGAGTGGGCGGCTTCGAATCCGCGCCCGTAGAGTCGAGGACGGGCGTGGTGCTCGCAGGATTGGAGAGTGGCGGTCGGGCGTCCGGCCGGGTTACGGCGATAGAACGACAGGTCCGACAGAGGTCCGGCAGGATCTCGCTTGACGCGCCCCTGGGCGGGGGCGTATAAGCCCGGTTGAGATCAACTACTGGCGGTTCGGGCCGCGATCGTCGGAGGGAAGGACGCGGCGTGAGGTTCGGGGACGCTTCTCAATCGGCGCGGAGAGTTGCTCGTGCGCGCGGGCAGGGCTTTGCACGTCCCAGTACCTCCGCCCGCCACATCGGCGCCTTCATGCGGCCTGTCCGCGTGATCCCGCTTCTCTCCTGGAGCAACAGCCAAGAACGCTTCAAAGAATAGGGTTCGCCGCGAACCGGCGAAGGAGGAAGGAAAATGACCTACGGAAGCGATTCTCTCTGCTGCATCGTCCCTCCGCACATCCTGAGGGAGATCGCCCAGCGAGGCGATGCGGGCCAGCGGGCGAGGGCCCAGCGCACTCTGGCGCTGTCCGAGCAGATGCGCGCTCGGCGCCAAGGGGTCGGGGTCTTCCCTGCCGTCACCCCCGTCGGGCGAAGATACCGAACGGTTTACGACGCACAGAACGGCAGCAACCTCCCCGGCGTTCTCGTCCGCGGCGAGGGGGATCCTCCGACGAACGATCCCGCCGCGAACGAGGCCTACGACGGTGCGGGAGAGACCTACGACCTGTTCCTGGAGGAGTTCAACCGCAACTCCATCGACGGCAGGGGGATGCGGCTGGACTCCACGGTCCACTTCGAGCTGGGATACGACAACGCCTTCTGGGACGGAGGGCGAATGGTCTATGGCGACGGAGATGGCGTGATCTTCGACCGTTTCACCCGCGCCATCGACGTCATCGGACACGAGCTGACTCATGGCGTGACGGAGCACGAGACGAAGCTCATCTATGAGGGGCAGAGCGGAGCACTGAACGAGCACATCTCCGACGTCTTCGGATCTCTCGTCAAGCAGCGCCACCTCGGCCAGACTTCCGATCAGGCGGACTGGCTCATCGGCCAGGGGCTCTTCCAGCGCAGCGTCCACGGCGTTGCTCTGCGGTCGATGAAGGCTCCGGGAACGGCCTACGACGATCCGCTCATTGGAAAGGACCCCCAGCCCGGACACATGAAGGACTATCAGGATCTCGATTGGGACAACGGAGGCGTGCACATCAATTCCGGCATTCCGAACCGCGCTTTCTACCTTGCAGCCGCGGCAATCGGCGGACACGCCTGGAAGGGAGCCGGGCGCATCTGGTACGTCACCCTGCGCGACAAGCTCAGGAGGGACTCGGAGTTCGAGGACGCCGCGGCGATGACCGTTCAGGCCGCTGGCGAGCTCTATGGAACCGGCAGCCGCGAGCAGAAGGCGGTTCGCGGAGGCTGGGGGGAGGTTGGGATCGTCGTGAAGTAACGGCGCTCGAGGATTGGCTCCCTTTTCCGATCGGATCATCCGGGAGACGCCGCGCTACCAAGCAAGCCGCTCGCCTGAGCGTCTCCCGGATGGCCCAGTCCCCTGCTATCCTTCAGCCTCCCTTTAAGGTCGGCCTGTTCGCCCCGGGGAGCTCTCCGGGAGCGGCGCCGGATCGGAGAGGGTTATCGTGGGGGCTTTTCGGGGGAAACCTCATGCGGGTCCTCTTCGAGCGGAGCGGAGGGCTGGCCGGGATCCGGCTGGTTGCAGCGTTTGACTCGGCGGCTCTGCCCACAGGCCCAGCCGACGAGCTGCGCCGGCTCGTGGATGGCGCAGGCTTCTTCGACTTGCCCCCCCTTCTCGCATCGAGGAGGCGGGGATTCGACCGCTTCCGCTACAAGGTGACCGTCGAGACCCCCGAGAGGCGCCACACAGTCGAGCTGGACGAGTCCGCCGCTCCGGACTCCTTCAGGCCGCTTCTCGACTGGCTGACCGCCGCCACTCTGAGGCGGAAGTCCTAACCGCTCCCTTCCGGGCTGGCCCCGAATCGCATGTGTGTTGTGGTTCCATCGGACCGCGAATTGCAGTATACGTTTGGCACTACTTCACTTGACGGTCGCGCCGATGCGGCAATGCCACATGGGCAATAGCTGCGCAGAGGTCGTCATGAAGTCCCGGTTTCTCTTCCCCTTCGCCATCACGCTGGCCGCGATGGCTCTCCCCGCTCTGGCGGCCGACTCTGGCAAGGTCACCGTTACCATCCTCCACAGCACCGGCGCCCCCTTCCCGGGAGTTGTCGTTACCTTGGCCAATACGAAGAACCTCGCTCCTCCTCAAGCTCTCAACACCAATGCCGAGGGGAAGGCGATCTTCGGTGTGGTGCGGGCAGGTGCGGGCTACAAGATCACGATCGAGGCGACCGGTTACCAGAAGATCGAGGAGGCGAATATCTCCGTCGGGATCAACGCCAACCTGAACCTTCTCTACAAGATCCAGCAGCAGAAGACCGAGAAGGTAGTCGTCGAGGCGAAGAGGCCCGTGGCATCGATCGATGAGCCCACGGGGACGGTCACGATCTCCGGGGAGTTCTTCCAGGACCTGCCGATCCTGGGGCGCAACTACCAATCCGCCTTGACGCTGGCGCCAGGTGTCAACGATGCCAACGGGGACGGCAATCCGAACGTTCATGGAGCGCGGGAGAGGGACTTCAAGGCCACCCTGGACGGGATCTCGAACGTGGATCCGTTGACCGGGACCTTCATGTCGAACATCAACCCCGACGCGATCGAGGAGATCGAGGTCGTCACGACAGGGGCGGACGCCTCCTACGGGCGGGCCGTCGGAGGCTTCGCCAACATCATCACAAAGCAGGGCTCGAACGACTTCGAGGGGGTCGTCAAGATGATCTACCGCACCTCGGCCCTCGACGGTAACGGGGCCTCACCGCTGCCGGCGAAGTTCTTCAAGTTCGACTGGTATCAGCCCTCCGCCAGCCTCACGGGGAAGATCATCCGCGACAAGCTTTTCTTCGCCGTCAACCACGAATACCACGACGTGGGCGAGCCGATCGTCCTGACAGGCGGTGGGGCCCTCGTCCGGACCTACAACGTCTGGCGGCACCTCGACAAGATCACCTGGCAGGCTTCGCCGCGCAACAAGGTCAATTTCCAGTACTCGGCGGACCCCTACCGGGTCAGCCCTTTTGGGGTGGGCGGCAACACCTCCGTCGATTCCGGCTACGGCTACAAGCAGGGAGGTCCGACCTACTCCGTCGAGTGGCAGAATCCGATCAGCCCGAATTTCACGGTCAAGACGATCGTCGGCCATAGCGACACCGGCATCGGCCTCCTCCCGCTCACGGAGGGGATCAAGAACGGGGCGTACGTCGACACATTTGGGACCTGCCGGCCTGGAATAAAGCCGCCCAACTGCACCCCGCCAGGCTATGCCAGTCACCGGCCGGGCTTGCCTCTGGACGAGGATTACCTTCTCAACCTGGAGACTGGCGGCTTCTCCGGATCTTTCTTCCTGAAGCACACCGACGTGCGGCAGCGCCTCACGTTCAAGAGCGATGCCACGATGTACGTGAACAACTTCCTCGGCAAGGAGCACACGTTCGAGTTCGGTTTCATCGCCGAGGACGAGCACTCCGACTCCACCGAGACCGTTCACCCCTTCAGTATCTTCGAGATCGGGCAACAGGCGATTGTCCCCAACCAGGACCTGACCCCGGTTGCAGTTCTCTTCCGCACGATCTATTCGCCAGGAGCGCCCGACAGGAGCCTCAACACGGCGGATGGCCTGACGGCCGGGATCTACCTCCAGGACGCCTTCCGGCCGCACCCGAACGTGTCGGTCAAGGCGGGCCTGCGGTACGAGTGGGAGCACGTCACCGCTCCCGGAAAGGT
>QHYA01000092.1 GCA_003223995.1 Acidobacteriota bacterium
TCGCTCATCAGTCTGGCCAACGCCCGATTCGATCTCGGGCGCGTTCGGGCGGCCGCCACCGTCTATCGTAGGGCCCTGCGTCTCGTCGAGCACTGCGAGAACACCAACGACATCATCACCCTCCACTACAACCTCGGGAACTGCTACGACAAGCTCGAGCAGTTTCGCGAGGCGGAAGAGAGCTACCAGAGAGGCCTCGAGCTAGCCGAACGGGGCCTCAATCCGCGCTTCAAGGCGCGGGGGCTCATGGACCTCGGCCGCTGCCAGTTCCACCAGGGCCGGCACGATGAGGCCCGGTCAATCCTCATGCAGTCCCGGGCCATCGGGATGACGCACGACTATCGATCCGAAACTTTTCACAGCAGCTATTACCTCTGGCGGATCGCGCTGGAGCAGCGGGTAGGGTCGGAGGCCGTGGAACTCTTCAGAGCGCTCAAGCGGTTGCGAATGCGGGTGGATCAGCGATCGGAGGAGGTGGTCTCCTTCGATGCCTATCTGACTGAGGTTCGCTCGCGCAAGCGCCGACAAGGAGGCCACGATGCAGACGATCCGGAAGCTCGCTCTTCTCCTTCTTCTCCTCCTCCCGCTCGGGATCCCGAGTAGGGTCCATGCCGATGACAGCTTCACGGCGACCAACCCCGCCTCGGGCCAGACGGAATCGGTCTGGGCGGCGGTTCCCCTGGGTGGATCCTCGGAGATCTTCTTCTCCACGCTCCAGGGAACGAGCTGGACCCCTTCCGAGCAGCTCACTTCGAACACCCTCCCGGACAAGAACCCTCACCTCGCCTTCACGACACAGGGGGACCGGAAAGCCGTTTGGTGGCGGGACGATGGGATCGATGTTGTCCTCATCTCGACGAAGCCAGCCTCCGGGGGTTCCTGGAGCACTCCTGCCCAGGTCTCCGATGGGCTGGAGGATGCCCGCTCGCCACAGGTCACCGTCTTCAGCGGGACGACCTTTGTTGCCTACGAGGGCGTGCCCACCAGCGGCTCTCGGAAGGTCATTGTCTCCAAGCAGGACAATCCTGAGCCCTGGCCGACGGGACTGGTCGCGACAGCTTCCCAGTCATCGCCGCTCAGCATCCGGATCCACAACGACTCGGGGCACCTCTGGTTGGACTGGGTGGACTCGGCAACGTACCTGGGGTGGAGCGAGTACGTGTCCGGAGCGTGGACTGCCGCACGCTACGAAGCCTACGCCGGGTCAACGGACATCGATCCTGGCCGTGGGAGGATCCGAAGTCAGATACTCGGACAGTAGAGCCGTCTCGGGGTGGCGAGACGCAACATCGCCGTCGGTCGCGGCCGCTCACGCGCACGCGGCTGCGGCCGATGCCGGTTGAATTGTTCTTGGATCTTGGCGGGGGGCACTGGAGACGGGAGCAATCTAGGGGGCGCGGAGGAGTCCCAGGCGTCCCCCGCCGATGAGTCGTGTTATCAGCCAGCGGGGCGGTCACCCGGGCGCGCGAGCCAGACCTACTTCCTACCACGAGGCCAATCGAGTGTGGTGCATGGTTCATGATCTGGCGATAAGCGGCAAATTTCAGGAGCGAAAAATGCCAGCGACTCCAACAGACGAGGACTGGGCGGAGCTCGACACGCTCGAGCGGGAGCTCCTGATGGTCACGAAGATCGTGGAAGCGCTTCTGCATTTGTCTCCCGATCAGCGGGTGGCCCCCGAGGAGCTTCAGGTCGAGCGAGAGCGCCTGAGAGACGCGCGAGAGCGGTTCAACCGGAAGCTGGACGAGATGCTCGAAGGGCTCGGCCCGAACTAGAGTCCGACAGAATGGGTGGCTTCAAGGTGTCTGAGATCATCTCGCGGCAAGTTAGCTCTCGGGCAGAACTTGCTTCGCCTGCAGAGGAGCTGGGCATCTATTACCAGGTTTACAACCTCATGGAACAGGAGGGCGGACCCTCCTTCGACGTGACCTACCGGCTCTTCCTTCGAAGCGGCACCGAGGAACACCCGATCGGCAAGCCGATCGTGCGCTCCGGCCTGACGGAGCCCGTGCAAGGATGGTCATTCCCGCTCGAGAAGGGCCCCTCCGGCTCCTACCGCCTGGAGGTGACCGTGGACGATCACGGCAGTCAGGCCAGCGGCTCGCTCGACTTCGAGGTCCTCTGAGGTCTGAGGGTCGCCCGCCCTGTCGGCGAAGCCGAGTCTCTGCCTCCAGTCGATCGGTCGACCCGCCCGCCGCTATCATTCCCCCTCAGGCCGGGTGGACGGTTTCGGCGCGTCAGAGGGCGGAAACGATGTCTGTCTTGCTGAAGTCGTTTCCCTTGAACAGCAGAGGCTCGCCGGTCACCTTGGCGAGCGCGTAGGCGAAACAGTCACCGAAATTCAGCCCTGCCTCGTGGCGGCCCTTGCCGAAATCGTGGAAGGCCTGGCGGGCGATATGCGCCTGTTCGACGGTGAAGGGCTCGATGGCGATGCGCGCCCGGCGGAAGAACATGTCGCTCTGGCGGACGGCCTCGGCCCCGATCTGAGCCTCTATGACGATGGAGAGTTCGAGGAAGTTCCCGGCGCTGATGATGCAGCGCTCCGCATCATGAATGACTGCGTGTAGCGGGCGGCCTCGGGCTCGCCGAAGAAAACGGCGGCGAGGGCGGTATCGAGGATCATTTGGGCAGGCCGCTTTCGTCGTAGAGGAATTCGGCGTGATCGAGATAGGGTTTCTTCACGAGTGCGGAAACGCGTTGCGCGATGGCCAGCAGTTCGGCCACGGAGGCCTTGCCCCGCTGGTTTTGCAGGCGCTCGTAGCGTTCGCGCAGAGCCTCTGTCACGGCGCGTGTCATGGTCACGCCGGTGGCCTCGGCGATCGCCCGGGCGAGGCGGTGGGCTTCCGGGTCCTTGACGTTGAGGCTGGTGCTGGATCTTTCTTTCCTCAAAATTTTCTGTCTCTCTTTACCATGGCTCGTTGCGGAGTTCCCTGCAAGTCTTTTCCGGCGGCTCAGTTCAGCCACATGAATGCCCTCCTGATGCTAGTTTGCACTACGCCATGGGTTTTCTAGGACGCAACGGTAGCATTCGCAAATTCTTCGAAATCCGAAAAAAATCTACTTGACAGCCGCTTAAAATCAGTGTAAAAGCGTTGTCAATTTGACAACGCATCCGGAGCGACGGGCGTAACGCGCATGAGGGGCAGGCTTTCCGGGGTTGGCAGTACGCCGCGGATACGCCCGCCGCTCCTGGATAAACGGGAGTATCAGAGGATGCCCGTGGAAAGAAGGTGTCAGGGCTCGTTCGATGTCAGCCACATGGCGCAGAGCCACTGACGGATACGGAACCGAGGGCCGGTGAGTAAGTCGCCCCAGGAGAAGTCCTCCTTTTTGGGCTCCTACCTCCGCCAGCTCAGGTCCAAGGCGGGGCTGTCGCTACGACAGGTGGAAGCCCTGAGCCGTCCCTTCCCCGACCCGGTGGCCTTCGACTTCCTGAGCCGGGCAGAGTCCGGCCACGTCATCCCCTCCCCTAAGAAACTCGTGACGCTGGCTCGCGTCTATGAAGTCCCCGCTCAGAACTTCCTCGATGCGCTCGAGCTGACGCAGTTCGATGCTTACACCCCCTCGACCAGGGACGCCGAGGAGTGCCGGAGGCTCGGGATAGAGAGCCTGAGGAAGGGGGATTTCGCGCGGGCGTTCGCGTGCTTCCGGCGAGGGCTCGACCTGCTACGCTCAGCCAGTGCGGGGAGCGACGCTGAGCGAGCGGATTCCATCGCCCGCATGCGAAACGACTACGCGCTTTCCTTGATGAAGCTCGGCAAGCACCGCCTCGCCCAGAATCACCTCGAGCAGGCCCTGTCGGATCCGAGGATCAGCGACTTCGCGGCTTCCCTTGCCCTATGCAACCTCTCCTCCGTTGCCTACCAGGTGGATCAGCTCCGGATTGCGGAGGGGCATGCCCTCGCGGCGGTCCGCCTCGCGCGCCGTGCGCGCAACGACGAGCAGATTGCACGGTCGCTCATCACGCTGGCCAATGTCCGGTTCGACCTGAAGGAGCCGCGTCTCGCGGCGGGGATGTACCGCAGGGCGCTGAAGCTTCTCGAAAGCGTCCCCGCCAGCATCGATGCTGCGGCGGCAACGATCAACCTGGGCAACTGCTACCACGAGCTGGGGCAGCACGAGCGGGCGCATGAGAGTTACCGGCTTGCCGCGGGCATGGCCGAGCAGAGCGGAAACACATTCCACACGTCCTCCGCCCTCATGAGCCTGGGACGATCGCTCTACCGGATGGGCCGCATGGACGATGCCCGTTCCCCCCTCATCGAATCCCGCCTGATCGCCCTCCGGCACGACTACCGGTCTCAATCCTTTCACAGCACGTACTACCTCTGGCGGATCGCGATCGAGGGACATGTGGGCTCCGAGGCCCTCGAGCTCTTCCGAGCGCTCAAGCACTTGCGATTGCGCGTCGACCAGCGGTCCGAGGAGATCCTTCTGTTCGACGCGTACCTCCGCGAGGTCAGC
>QHYA01000093.1 GCA_003223995.1 Acidobacteriota bacterium
CCTCATTCTCTGGTGCAGGTCGCGAACCTCCTGCGCCGTTGGCAGGCGGAACCCGAAGTGGAACCACTCCGGCATCGAAGCCGGCCGGGGGTCGGGAGTCAGCGCCAGATCGAAGCCATCGGCGCTGCGCAGGAAGAGGATCTCGTCCTCGCGGCGCCGCTCCTCGAAGCTCAAGTAGGACTCGTAGAAGCGCTTCGCGCGATCCAGATCCTGGACATGCAGGTGGAGATGGTTCAGGTTCATCGGCTCTCACCTCACGAAAGCGGGGATCGACTGGCGGGCGATCCCTTCCTCGGGCTCCCCGCGGGGACGGGCAACGCCGGCCTCGCCGTCCCGGACGATCACCTCGGCCGGCGAGGGATGGGAGAGGAACTCCAGCATCGACTCGCTGTAGCCGTAGGCCCCGGCGCACAGCACCGCCAGGACGTCCCCTGGACTCACCTCAGGCAGCGCGATCCCCTTTCCCAGGACATCGAGCCCGGTGCACAGCGGCCCAGCCACGTCGTACACCTCTTCGGGCATGCGCCCGACGCGGTTGGCCAGCACGATGGGATGGGGGGCCTGCAGCAGCACCGGCCGAAGGAGGTGATGGATCCCCCCGTCCACGAGCGCGAAGCTCTTCCCGCGTGATGTCTTGACCTCGAGCACGCGGCTGAGGTACACGCCCGACTCGCCCACCAGGTAGCGTCCCGGCTCGAGGACCAAGCGCGCGCCGGTCAGCGGTCCGCTACGAGCCGAATCCAGAAGCCTCGTCAGGCCGCGCCCCAGGGCTTCGACATCGAGCGGCTCCTCACCAGCGGCATAGGGAATACCCAAGCCCCCTCCGACATCGACGTAGTCGAGAGGCTCTTCCAGCTCTTCCGAGATCGACGCGGCCAGATCGAAGATCCTCGCGGCATTCTCGATCAGCCGGCCGGCGTCGCGGACGTTGGACGCGTTGAAGACGTGCACTCCGGCGAGCTTCAACCCTCGGCAGCTCCGCAGGCGATCGAGGAACGATCCAACATCCTCCTCGTCCACGCCGAACTTCCTCGGGCCCGCCCCGCCGATGATGCTCCGCTCCTCCTCGACCGCAGCGATCGTATTGATCCGCAGGCCGAAGCGGACGGGAGGGTCCCGATCCGTCAGCCCCATCTCGGTCGCGAGGGCGTGAAAGCGGACCAGCTCGGATTCGCTTTCGATGTGCACGCAGCGGATACCCATTCGCAGCGCCTGGCGGTGGTCCTCAGCGGTCTTGGAAGGGCCCGCCATGACAATCGAGGGCGCGGAGAACCCGGCCGCCGAAGCCAGGGAGAGCTCCCCGCGCGACGCTGCTTCCGCCCCGGCCCCCAGCTTCGCCAGCAGCGCGCAGACCGCCAGCGAGGGGTTGGCCTTCATGGCGTAATAGATGTCGGCCCCTTCCGGAAGGGCGCGCCGAAGTCCGGAATAGCGGTCCACGACGACCCCTGCGTCGTAGACGTAGAGCGGCGTGCCGAACCGCTCCGCCAGCTCCCGAGCAGCGATCCCGCCGACGAGCAGGTCCTCTCCGCTCACCCCGAAAGGACGAAGAGGATCGCTCATCTCAGCGCTTCCTCGAGAGCCGCCGCCGCGTCGGTGCGCTCGTCGCGGTACTTGACGATAACGGGAGCGTAAAGGTGCAGGCCGTGGCCGGCCGCCCAGGCTCCCGGCGCCGGGCGGGATCCCGGCACGACCACAGCCGCCTCCGGGACTTCCAGTGGCGCCCCCGGGGAAGCGCGATGGATCTCGCCCCGGACGGCATCGAACAGCGGGGTCGAGCGAGTCAGGATCGTCCCAGCGCCAAGGACGGCCCGGCTGTGCACGATCGTCCCCTCGTAGACGCCGCAGTTGCCTCCCACCAGCACCTCGTCTTCCACGATCACAGGCATCGCCCCCACAGGCTCGAGGACACCGCCGATCTGGGCCGCGGCCGAGACGTGCACGCGGCGGCCGACCTGGGCGCAGGAACCCACGAGCGCGTGTGAATCGATGAGGGTCCCCTCGCCGATCCAGGCGCCGACATTGACATAGCAGGGAGGCATGAGGGTCACCGATTCGCCGATGAAGACTCCGGAACGGACGGAGCTTCCACCCGGGACGATCCGCGGAGCCCCGTTCATCAGGGAATACCGGCGCAGCGGAAAGGTGTCCCGGTCGAAGTAGCGGAAACCCTCTCCTAGATCGTAAGCGCGCAAATGCCCCAGTCGGAAACCGAGCAGGATCCCCTGCTTGACCCAGGCATTCACGCGCCAGCGGCCCGTTCCGTCCGGCTCCGCTGCGCGGAGCTCCCCCTGGTCCAGCATCTCCATCAGCTCCCGGAAGCAGGCCAGGCTCTCGGCGTCGAGCCGCTCCATCGGGCGGCGGGCATGCTCCTCGACCTTCTCCCTGAGAGTCATCGAGAGGGCAGCGCTCCTGCTCCCTCTTTCAACGAGCTTCTTCCAGAGCCCGCAGGGGCACACCAAGCCCGGCGAGCAGCTCCGCCACTCGCTGCCGCGTCTCCCGCCTGGCGGGGCAGAGCGGCAGGCGGTAGATCTCGCGGACTGGGGGGTGCAGGTCCATGAGGGCAAGAGCCGCCTTCACGGGGATGGGGTTCGACTCCAGGAAATTCGCCCGCATCAGCTCCAGTGCGCGGAAGTGGATCGAGCGGGCCCTCTGCCAGTCTCCCGACAAGGCCGCCTCGCACAGCCGCGCCATGATCTCCGGGATCTCGTTCGAGGCGACCGACACGACCCCCTCGGCCCCCAGGGCCATCAATGCGAGCGTCCAGGAGTCGTCGCCCGAGAGGACGGCGAAGCGAGAGGGGCGATCCCTCAAGATCGTCTGGGCCTGCTCCAGGTTCGCCGCCGCTTCCTTGAGGGCGATGATCCGCGGGTGGTCCCAGAGCCGCGCCAGCACGTCCGGGGTGATATTGGTCCCGGTGCGCCCGGGAACGTTGTAGACGACGACGGGCAAGCTTCCTTCGTCGGCGACCGTCCTGTAGTGCTTCTCGAGTCCCGTCGGCGTCGGCTTGTTGTAATAGGGGGTGACCACCAGGGCCGCGTCGGCGCCGGCCTCCTGCGCCCGGCGCGTTTCCCGCACGGTTCGCGCGGTGTCATTGCTCCCCGTCCCCGCGATGACGGGAACGCGTCCGGCGGCCACCTCGACCGTCAGGGAGATCACGCGCGCCCGCTCCTGCTCTGTCATGGTGGCGCTTTCCCCCGTTGTTCCGCACGGGACAAGCCCCGATACACCGCCAGCGATCTGCCGCTCCACCAGCGAGCGATAGGCGGCCTCGTCCAGCCCGCCATCCTCACGAAAGGGGGTCACGAGGGCCGTGAGAACTCCGCCGAGCCTGAGTTCCTTCATGAGCGTCGTCTCCTTCCTGCGAGGCGCGGGCTATCCGGTCTCCCCGAAGGCGCCGGACAAGACATCGTCAAAGGTGAAAACCCCTTTCCTGCCTTCCAGCCATTCCGCCGCCAGCACCGCGCCCAGTGCAAACCCGGCGCGGCTGCGCGCCCTGTGCCACAGCTCGAGCGACTCCCCCTCCGATTCGAAGCCCACGAGGTGCGCGCCTGGAATGGCGCCGGCCCTCACGGAGGCGACGTGGAAGCTGCCTGCCGGCAGGCCCTTCGACACATCCCCTTCGTGGGGACGCCTGCCGGGCGCCGCACGCTCGATCAGGCCCGCCAGGCGGCGGGCGGTCCCCGAGGGAGCGTCGCGCTTCCCCGCGTGGTGCCACTCCAGCACGTAGGGATCATAGCCGCTTGGAACGAGCAACTCCGCCCCCTTCTCGACGAGGCGGTAGAACAGGGCCATCCCGAGCGAGAAGTTATCAGCATGCACGAGGCCCGCTTGCCAGTCCCCAACGAGCTTCTCGACCTCGGGGAGTTTCTGCTTCCATCCGGTCGTTCCGACCACCAGCCGCCTGCATCCGGCCCTCAGCAACGCTTCGATGTTGCCTGCCGACGCCTCGGGCTTCGTGAACTCCATCGCCGCTTCGGCTCCATCGAGGGAGTCGATGGTGATGCTCCTGGAACCGTCGGCGGGGGCGCCCGGATGAATGACCGCGACGATGCGATGGCCCCGGGAGAGGGCGACTCGTTCGATTTCCCGGCCCATCCGCCCGTAGCCGACGAGCGCGAGGGAGAGCGGGCGGGCGGCGTTCATTCCGGAGCCCCTTCGAGAAACGCCCGGTGCAACAAGCGCACAGCTTTATCGGCATCCGTGTCGGTCACGACGAGAGAGAGATTGATCTCCGAGGCCCCGAGCGAGATCATCCGGACGTTGATCTCCTTCAGCGCCTCGAACGCGCGGGCGGCGATCCCGCTGCGGCGCAGCAGCCCCTCTCCCACCATGCAGACGATCGCCATTCCATCCTCCGTCCGAGCGTGGGCGAACGCGGACAGCTCCTCGCGGATCTTCTTGATCGCTCTCGGGTCGTCCACCGTGAGGGAGACCGACACCTCGGAGGTTGAGACAAGATCCACGGCGGTTTCGTGGCGGTCGAAGACCTCGAAGATGTGCGCGAGGAAGCCGTGCGCCATCAGCATGCGCGTGGAGGCGACCGTCACGATCGTCAATCCCCTCTTGC
>QHYA01000094.1 GCA_003223995.1 Acidobacteriota bacterium
AGTCACCGCTTCCTCTCCCGTCCCCAGCCAGGCCTTCGAGATGATCCCCTGCTTCACCCATCGCTTCAGCGTGATGTCATGTAGCCTGTTGCGCAGCAGTCCGGCGTAGAGTGCGATGTGGCGGGACGGATGAAGGGTCGAGATGATCGCTCCACGCGAGGGATCCGCCGTCAGCCCCGCGCGGAACTCGTCCATCGCGGCCGGGTCCGGCCGCCAGTCAACGTACTCGGGAGGGTCGTAGGCCTGGTAGCGCTTCATCCGCGGTGCGGGCCGTCGGCAGCCAGCTCGATCATGGCAGCGGGCGTCAGTACCGCGCCAGCTCCAGCATGGCCCTGGCGATATCGTTGATCTGGGGCAGGATCGCCTCTTCCAGATCCGGGCAGTACGCGACGAAGGTGTCCAGCGCCCCCACCCGCCGCACTGGAGCGTCGAGGTGCTCGAACAGCCTATCGGCGACGAGCGCCGCGATCTCGGCGCCGAACCCGAAGGAGAGGCAGTCCTCGTGAATGACGAGAGCTTTCCCGGTTCTCTTCACCGAGCGGGAGACCGTCTCCCAGTCGAAAGGGGAAAGGGTCCTCAGGTCGATGATCTCGGCCCGTGCGCCGGTCTCCTCCTCCAGCCGCTCCGCGGCCTTGAATGAGCGCTGCACCGTCGCTCCGTAAGTAACGACAGTCAGGTCCTCCCCCTCGCGCACCGTACGGGCCTTCCCGAATGGGATCATGTAGTCCGGGCCAGGGTAGGGGGCCTTGTTGTACGTCTGCCGGTAGAGGTGCTTGTGCTCGAGGAAGAGGACCGGATCGTCACAGCGGATCGCCGTTCGCAGCAACCCGTTGGCGTCGGCGGCCGTCGAGGGGAAGACCACCCTCAGCCCCGGCGTGTGGGTGAAGATCACCTCCCCGCACTGACTGTGATAGATCGCTCCGCCCGTGAGATATCCCCCGATGGCCACGCGGACGACAGCGGGACACTTGAAATCCCCCGCAGACCTCCAGCGCATCGTAGCCAGCTCGTTTCGCAACTGCATCATCGCGGGCCAGATATAGTCGAAGAACTGGATCTCGACGACCGGCTTGAAGCCGCGCGTCGCCAGACCGATCGCGCGGCCCACGATGTCCGCCTCCGCCAGAGGGGAGTTGTAGACCCGCGACGAGCCGAAGCGGCGCTGGAGGTTGTGGGTGATCTTGAAGACCCCTCCCTTTCCTTTGACCTCAGGGAGGTACTCCTCCCGCGAGCAATCGGCGACGTCCTCACCGAAGACGAGAATCCTCGGATCGCGCGCCATCTCGTCCTGCAGGCAGGCGTTGAGCAGGTCCACCATCGTCTTCGGCCCGCCCTCGAAGGAAGGGGCCGACTCGAACTCCGCGGAGGTGGGATCGACGTGCTCAGAATAGACATGCAGCTTCACCGTCTGCTTGGCCGGACGGGGTTGTGCGAGGGCAAGGTCGGCAGCTTCGGCGACCTCCCGCTCCACCTGCCGGCGCAGCTCCGCGAGCATCTCCTCGGAAGCGATACCGGTCTCCTTCAGGGTCGTCTCGAAGCGAGGGATGGGGTCTCTCTTGTTCTCCTCCGCCCGTTCCCTCTCGGACCTGTAGAGCCGCTCGTCATCGGAGAAGGAATGCGAGTAGGGCCTGACGACGTGTCCCTGGATCAGGGCCGGGCCCTTTCTCTTCCGGCAGTGCGCGGCGGCCCGCAGCAGCACCTCGTGACTCGCGACGGGGTCGCAGCCGTCCACCTCTTCGAGGAAGAGATTCGGAAACTCCCGGACCAGCTTCGAGATGCTTCCGCCCGCGGTCTGCACCTCGACCGGCACGGAGATGGCGTAACCGTTGTCCTCGACGAGGTAGAGCAGGGGGAGTTTCAGGTTGCAAGCCGTGTTGAGGGATTCCCAGAACTCCCCCTCGCTCGTCGTCCCATCGCCGAGGGAGACATAGACGAGCTCGTCCTCGTGGAAGTGCGAGGCCCTGTCCTGGATCTCCTTGATCAGTTCGTAGCGGAGCGAGGCCTCGGCGCAACCGGCCGCCTGCAGGCACTGGGTGCCGGTCGGAGAGGACTGGCTGACGATGTTGAGCTTCTTGTGGCCCCAGTGGGAGGGCATCTGGCGGCCGTGCGAGTTCGGATCGGCCTCGGCCGCCACGGCGGAAAGGAACATCTCGTAGGGGGTCATCCCGAGCCCCAGGCAAAGAGCGCGGTCCCGGTAGTAGGGGTAGAACCAGTCGTAGCCGGGCCGCAGCGCTTTGGCAGCGGCGGCGAGCACCGCCTCGTGGCCGACGCCGCTGATCTGGAAGAAGATCTTGTTCTGCCGCTTGAGCAGGATCTCCCGCTCGTCCACCATGCGCGACAGGAACATGGTGCGGTAGATGTCGAGAAGATCGGAGGGGCCGAGGGTCGCCGCCGCGATCACGGCCGCCGGCATGGGCTTTGAGTTCGCTTCGGCTCTTCTGGCCACGATCTCGTCCTCCAGTGTCGCAGACTACTTCCCGCGCCTGTTTGCGTCAAGATTTGGGGCCGTCTGCGCTGTCGACCGGAGGGTGGGACTCGAGAGTTGCCGGGGGCTCGACCGGGCTCTTGGCGTTGACACCCGCGAGAGAGGGCGACTAGTCTGCCCGGCGCATGGAGTCCTCGAAGAAAGTCGCACTGGTCACGGGGGCCTCCAGTGGCATAGGGCGGGCCGCAGCCTTGGCCCTGGCCCGCGAGGGATATGCGGTCCTTCTGACAGCGCGGCGCGCCGAGAGGCTGGCCGGAGCGGTGGAGGAGATCCGGAGATCGGGAGGCGCGGCTGAGTTTGTCGCCTGCGATCTCGCCGGGCCCGGCGCGGCAGCACTCCTCGCGCGCGATGTCGATTCGCGTTTCGGGAGGCTCGACCTCCTCGTGAACAACGCCGGCTGGGGGTACTGCTCGCCTCTGGCGCGTGTGCCGGAGGAAGTCGTGCGGATGATGATCGAGCTGAACCTTGTCGCTCCGATCCTCCTGACGAAAGAATGCCTCCCCGCACTTCGGCGCTCTCGCGGAACGATCATCAATATCGCATCCGGCTCAGGCCTCCTCCCTTCTCCCTGGTACGCCGTTTACGGAGCGACGAAGGCGGCCCTTGTCTCGCTGTCCGACTCACTGCGCATCGAGGAGCGGGACAACGGCGTCCGCGTGGTCTCGATCTGCCCCGGGCCCGTGTGGAGCGAGTTCTTCCAGGCTTCGGGTGGCGCGCCAGTCCACGCGGACCGTCTCGGCATCAAGATCCAGACAGCGGATGAGATCGGGCGGATCATCGTCCGCCACGCGCGCCGGCCCGGACGGACGGTCGCTACCACTGGGGCCGTCCGGCTCGGTGGCTTCCTCAGCCGCTTCGCCCCAAGGCTCTTCGACCTGATCGCTCTGCAATGGGCCCGGAAGGTCCGCCCCGAGGTCGAGCAGCCATTCCTCCATCGCTGAGTGCAGGTGAAGTTCGTCGGAAGGATCAACGGTCTGGACGCGACATGAGGCGGCTGTTGCTTGGCGGGCTCGCTGCCCTGGCCATCGCGGGTATCACCTCCTGCGCCCTCCTTCCGCGCTATCCCTCGATCGCCAAGCGGCCTTCCCCCCGGCTGGAGGACGACCTCCTCGAGGCGATGAATCCGTGGCTGCTTGCCGACGGCTTCGCGCAGCGCGTGGAGGTCGAAGTGGACTGGGTCGAGGGATGCCGGCCCGGACCGAAGACGATCGAGGGGCTGCGGGAGATCCTCCGGAAGTACGGACCTGCGGGCAGGCCCATCGAGATCAGCCTCGACGACGAGATTCCGCGCGCCGAGTGGGACGAGCCGGTCCGTCCCGGCCCTGCAGTGTTTGGATATCACGGGGTCCTCCCCAACGACCGCGTGCAGCGGCTCGTCGAGCGGCACGCGGATCTCGCTTCGGAGCCTTTCGATCCCGACTTCCGAACCGAGCGGCGCTACGTCCTCTTTGCTCCTGAGGGCGGGAAGTATTTCGGCTACAGCGCGGACTGGAAGGTCACGCGAGGGAGCGATCGGGTCACGGTGAGCGGAGTGGTCGTCTTCCGCAACCCCCACAGGCGTTACGCCCGGCTATGGCTGTCGCTCGACAAGATGGAGCGCCAGACCCTGATCCACGAGTTCGGCCACCAGATGGGCCTCGTCGCGAACGCCTCCCACGAGCGGCGGGATCCGCACAAGATGCACTGCACGAGCCTGAAATGCGCCATGGCCCACCCCACGCCACGCGTGATCGCGCGCAACTTCTTCCCCGGCGTCTTCAACGTCTTCCTCCGCGACTACTGCGAGCGGTGCCAGGAGGACATCCGCCGCGCCCAGGACGGCTGGCGCGCGCG
>QHYA01000095.1 GCA_003223995.1 Acidobacteriota bacterium
AATTTGGCTTGGAGGGAGAAGGGACGTAGCCTCCATCAGGGCCAGCCTGGCCAACACGGGCCCTGGCATTGCTCTTGCTCGCTTCGAGCACCGGAGGGTATCGGAGCATATTTGCACTGCGAGAAGGAGAAAGAGCAATGCTCCGAAAGACACTCAGATCGGCCCTGGTCGGCGTGGCGTCCGGTTGCGCGGCGGTTCTGGCCGCTTCCGGTCCTGCCCTGGCAGGTGCCAAGGCCCAGAGCCCGACGATCACCTACCGCATGGCAACCACGGGCCTCGATGCCGACGCCCGAGGGAAGTTGCAGTTCAAGCCCTCAGCCAGACGGGCGAATTTCCGCCTGCTGGCGAAGGGCCTTCCGGTCGGCTCTTACAGCCTCGATCTGGAAGGCACGTCGGTGGCGACATTCAACGTGGTTCATAACCCCAGGGCGAAGGGCGGGACCATCGGCAAGCTGAACCTCAGCCAGCGCGCCGGCACCCTGTCCTTCGATCCCCGGGGGCACAACCTTCAGGTCTCGCAGGACGGTTCGGCCTTCCTGACCGCCCACTTTCCCATGACGCTCTCGGAGGCCATGGAAAACGTCGTGATAGAGGCGGAGCTGGACAACCCGGGCGTCATTGCGGGGGCTGATGGGGAGGCGAAGTTCGTGTCGAAGGACGGGCGCAGCCGCTTCCAGGTCGATGTGGAGAACCTCCCGGCCGACACCTACTCCCTGGACATCGACGGCACTGTCCAAGCAAGCATCGTCGTGGACGAATCGGGCGAAGGGGAGATTCGCTTCGACAGCCAGCCTCCGTTGCTGAACGACGATGACGACGATCAGGGAGAGAACGACCAGGGAGAAAACGCGGAGGCTGACAACGACTCCGACTCCAGCGAGATGGAAGAGATGGTCCTGCCGTTGACCTTCGACCCGCGCGGCACGCTGGTGCAGGTCGTCCGGGCCTCGGACGGCGCAGTGGTGCTTGATGTCGTGTTCCCGACCCAGCCCACGGGTGAGAACGGCGAGGAGAACGGAGAAGACCAGGACGACGACGATTGATGCGGGGTTGAGGCGGGCGGGCTAGGCCGTCAGAACGGCTCCGCGATAGCGGACCTGGGCCAGCTCGACGATCTCGTTGATCAGATCGGCGTAACAGCGGCCGGACTTCTTGGCCGCCAGGGAGAATTCGGCCTTGGGAAGCAGGTAGGGATTGGGGTTGACCTCGAGGACATGGGGCTTTCCCTCCCTGTCCAGGCGGATGTCGATACGGCCATAGTCGCGCAGCTTCAACGCCTGGAAGGCCGCGACCGCCGTTGACCGGATCTTCTCCACCGTTTCATCGTCGATGTCCGGGAAGAAGGGCTTGGTCTTGCGATAGATGTCGGTATCCTTGTCCCACTTCACCTCGGTGCCGGCGATCTTCGGCGTGCCGTCGGGAAGGTTCGACAGGTCCAGCTCCACAACCGGGAGCGCCTCGGGCTTGTCGTTGCCCAGGATCGCGACGTAGATCTCGCGCCCCTCGACGTACTCCTCCAGCAGCACCGGAGAGTCGAACGAGACGTGCAGCGCGTCGATCCGCTCCATCAGCTCCTTGATGCTGTTGACCACCGCGGAGAACTCGATCCCGATGGATCCGTCCTCCCGTGCCGGCTTGACGATCAGCGGGAAGCGGATGTCCTGGGCATGCTCGAGCCTCCCCCGGAAGACCGTGGCGAAGTAGGGGGTCGCGATGCCGTGGAAGGAGAAGATCTTCTTGGCGAGGGGCTTGTCCTGGGCGAGGTAGAGAGCCTCCGGGCCGGCGCCCGTATAGCGGCGGCCAAGCAGGTCGAGGTACGCGGCGATGTTCGTGTCCTTGGTGTCATCGCCGCGGTACGACTCGGTGAGATTGAAGATCAGATCGGCTTCCAGGTGGGCGAGGGCGAGCAGGCTCTCAACGGTGCCGTCGAGGACCGCGTAGAAGGGATTGTGTCCTCCCTTCTTCAGAGCCTCGAAGACCTCCTGGATGTCCTCCGTCGGCTCGCCGCGCTTGCGCCTGGGCCTCTTGCGCCCCGCGCGTGAAGCCGTCTCGGCCTTCTCGGCCGCCTCCTCGTCCCACTCGTCATAGAGAACCGCGATCCTGGACCTTGCCATCGATGTCTTCTCCCGGAACTCCCGGAGTGGAGCCCGGCGTTTTCCATCTTACCGCGAATTCATTATCGACAGACAGAACATTGCGATCTTCAAGAGCGACGCTAGCTCGGGACGAACTTCCCTCGGGTCAGGTAGTTCATGGCCAGCGTCGTTCCGTACGCCGTCAGCTCGACGAGGTACGCCGCCTCGCCTCCGCTCTCTGCCCAGAGGTTCTGTTCGTCGCAGTGGCGCGCGAGCGACTCGACCAGAGAGCGGACGACCGGGCGCGGCACGCCGGTCCAGCGCGTGATCTTGTCCGTGAGAGACAGTCGGTTTTCCTCGATGATCTCCACGGCGCGGCGAATGCCCTTGCGGCGCCTCCCCTTGGGAAAGAAGATGTCGGCCAGATCGGCCGTCATCGCGAGGTCCGCCGCCTGCTTTCCCTGCAACTCGGTCTCGCGGTAGAACTCCTCGAGCGTCATCTCCATCTGCTCGACCGTGATGTCGAACTGTCCCTTGCCGACCGCGGGGTCCGACTCCGCGAGCCGGCGGGCGGTCCGCTCCACGAAGTTGAGCTTTCTCATCGCCGGCCAGCCGCGATAACGCCGCCGCCACTTCGAACGGGGGGTCAGCCAGACGGCGAAGGTCTCCGCGAAGTCCTCGTCGGGATGCTTCTGCGCGTACCAGCCCGCGATGTGCCGGACGAACTTGCGGGAGAAGGGGACCGGGCGATAGTTGTCGCGGTAGGGGCGGTTGTACTCGCCGAAGACCGCGCGCCACTCGGGGGTGGTATAGAGGACATGGGCATAGTTGAACGCATGTCCAGCCTCGTGGCGCAGGTACATCATGATCTCGCGCTCGTCCTCCAGGTCGTTCATCAGCTTCTCGAGGGAGGCGACCTGCGGGCTGGCCAGGTAAAAGGGGATCCCGATGACCGGCTCGCCGGACGGGCAGCCCCACTCGTCGGTGAGATAGCAGATGGGACGGAAGCGCCTGAGGCTCTTGCGGTCGAGCTCGCGGTAGAGCTGCTGGACGAACCGCTCGACCGGAGAGCCCTCCAGCCGCAACCCCAGCTCCTTGATGCGCTTGCCCAGAAGCTCCTTGACCTCGGGCGGGGCCTTCTCGAACGCTTGCACGACTGCTAACTTAGCTCACCGGTAGGCCGGCGTCATCTCGGGGTTCCCGGTCGGTCAGGGCTTCGCGGGCGGGCAGCGGGAGAACAGCTCGGCGTAGCGCGCGACGGCTCGCATCGGGGCAAGCTCGGGACTCGAGCAGGGATCGTAGAAATAGAAGGCGTCCTTGTCCGTGGAGTGCCTGCGCAGCAGCTCGGCGATCCGCTCCCAGTCCTGCAGCGCGGCCAGGGCCGGCCCCTCGACCTCCAGCATCCAGGCCGCAGACGCGTTCTCTGGTGGCGGAGCGGCCCGCGCGATCGCCGCGCGCGCGAGATCGTTCTCTCCCAGCCGGGCGTGGCCGAGCGCGACGGCCCATCCGAAGCTGAATCTCGCGGAGGGCGTGCTCGCCTTCGCCAGGGATTTCTGCTCGACCGCCAACCAC
>QHYA01000245.1 GCA_003223995.1 Acidobacteriota bacterium
CAGCAGTCGGTCTCGCTCCGGGAGGCCGGGCGTTTTACGCGTCCGCAGAGGGGACGCTGGGGACCACCGGATTGACACCGGGGTTGGGGGGGCTTCTCATCGAATCCGCAAGCCCGGCCACCACTCCTTCTCGGGCTGCTGCTCCTTCTCCGGCCGTTGCTTCTTCTGCGACCGCTGCTCCCTCTCAGGCCCCCACTTCCCCCTCGATCCCTCCGCAGGCATCTCCCGCTCGCGCAAGCCAGCCGCCGGCGGTGCCTCCGCCGCGGGCTCCGGCAGCCTCGAGCCCCGCAGCTCCGGTCACCCCGCCGCAGGCTCCCTCTCACCCAGCAGCGACTGCTCAGGTCGCTCCGCCGCCTGCCGCTCCCCCTTCTCTCGTTCCCGCAGTCCCGGCGGCTCCGGCTCCGGCGGCCTCGGAACCAGGCCCCGAACACTCCTCCGCTCCGGGTTCGGTTCGGCCCGGCCCCGGACCAGAGACAACCCCGCAAGTACCCGAGCCTGAATCGCGGCCTTTTCCCGGCGCGATCACGGGAATCGTCAGGAACCACTCCGTCGAAGGGATCGAGATCGTGGTGTTCGGTCCCGATTCGCTCCTTCATGAGGCCGGTCGCGCCAGACCCGCTCCGGACGGGCGGTTCCGCATCGAGGGGCTCAAGCCCGGAACGTATCGTGTCCTGCCGAGAGGCCGCCAGGGCAGTGTCGTCCCCTCCGAGCCTCCATACCGCACCATCCGTCTGGAGCCTGAAGGGGCGACCGGCGCCGATTTCACTCTGAAGGAATGATCGTCTCCGCGTCCGGACGGGGAGGCGATCGTGCACTAGCACCGTGCGTCGCGCCAGGACTGGGCGGGACCGGGCTGCGGACCGGGTAGTGCGGGCCTGCGAGCGCCTGAGCACGTCTGAGCACGTGGAGATGGTTGTCAGCGCGACGAGCTGGCTGTAGACTTACCTCGAAATGCTCGCATTTTGTCGAACTCGGTCCACTTCGCCGAGAGAAGGCGTTTGTGAAAGCCGGAGAGCGGAGAGGATGCCGGCTCGAAGGCTGATCGCGATCTCCATGGCCGTCGTGCTCGCCCTCCCAGCATTGGCGGCAGGCGCCAAGGGGTCGTGCGGCACCACCCCGGGTTGCTGCTGCGCACGTGTCGCCAGGGCGCCCGCTCCGACGAGTCGGGGCTGCTGTGAAATGGCTCCTGGAGCGAAGCCGGAGTCCCTGGGCCAGGTCTCATCGCACCAGGCTCGCCGCTCGCGGCCAGACGCGCCTTCTCATCTCTCGGTCGCGCCTTCCCGTCAGAACGCTCCGAAGCACGGCGGCTTCCAGTCCCGCCGGCAGTCCGCGGCGGCGACAAGCGAGTCCCCGCCGAGCCTCTCCGCTCTCCACTGCGTCTACCTGATCTAGCACTCCCCCGAATCCAGACTCCGCCCTTTCTCTCTCTGCGGGTAGGTCGACTTCCCGCGGCGGCTCCCGCCTCGCATAGCCGAGCAGGCACGCGTGGGGTGCAGAGCTGGAGCGGGCGCGCGCGGGCCGCAAGAGTTGGGGAGGCGGGACGGCGAACTGCCGGGTTCCATCCGCCAGCCGGAGGAGCCCGGCTTCGGAGATCGGAGGCTAGTGGTGAGCATCAAGGGATTGGTGACCATGAAGGGGTCATCGAAGACGTCATCGGGACAACCCTGGGACCTGGAGCAAAGTGCGCGCCTTCCAGGGAAGGAATACCATGTGCGGAAAGGTCTCTTCGCGCTTGGATGCGGGAGCATTCCGGCGGCGGAACCACGCCGCGCGCGAGCGGTCCGGAGTCCAGCCGGCTCCCCTCCGCGACGGAAGCGAGCGCGGGGAGGAGAACATGGAGCGCGAGCAGGGGAACATGCGGAAGAACGTGTTCACGGCGGCAGGCGGATCCGTGCTGGCGCTTGCGGTCGCCTTCGTTCTGCTCCTCGATGCCGCCTGCGGTTTCCGGGCAAGCAAGTGCACGCAGTGCGGCAGGATGGAATGCCGGAATATGGCCTTCAGCATCCGTCTGAAGAACGGCGAGAGCGTCGAGACCTGCTGCCCGCGCTGCGGTCTCCACTACCTGGAAGCGGAGCATCCCGACACGGCTTCGCTGTCCGTCCGCGACTTCGACACGGCGGATGCGATCGAGGCGAAGCGGTCCTTCTACGTAGATGGGAGCGATGTGACGCCCTGCCATATGACCGCGTCGGGTCCTCCGAGGGACGAGCAGGGCTGCTGCATGGTCACAGCCTACGACCGCTGCGAGCCGAGCCTTCTCGCCTTCGGGTCCAAGCGGCGCGCGGAGACCTTCGCGAGAGAGCATGGCGGCGTCCTGAAGACCTTCGAGGAGCTGCAAGCCTCCAGGCCAGTGTCAGCCCCTGGACCCTCCTGAAGGGGCCAGCGCTCTCTCTGCTGACAGCCTGTACGATCTGGGCCGCAGGCAGTCCGGCTGCCGCCGGTAACGCCGATGTGGCGGCGGGAAGCGAACCCCTCAGCCTGGCCGCCCTCCTCGCGGAAGCCGAGGCGAAGAGCCCGGAAATCCTCGCGCTTCGGGCGCGCCGGAGCGCGGCGGAGCACCTTCCCGCCCAAATGGAGGCGCTTCCGGACCCGACGGCCAGCGTTTCCTACACCAACGACACGGTTTCGCGTTTCACTCTCGGATCCTCAGAGTTCTCCACGCTGACCTTTTCCTGGTTGCAGGAGCTTCCTTATCCGGGAAAGCGCCGGCTGGCGGGAGACGTGGCTCGGGCGGAGATCGCTCTGAGCGACAGGAGTCTGGAGACCGCAAGGCTCCGGGTGCGCGCGGCGGTGAAGAGAGCGTATGTCGAGCTGTTCCGCATCGACCGCACCAGGACGATCCTCGACGAGAGCCGGAAACTGCTCGTCTCGTTTCTCGAAACGGCCCGTGCCCGGTACGAGACGGGCGAGGGAATCCTCGAGAACGTTCTCAAGGCCCAGACGGAGCTGATGAAGATCGACGGGGAGATCGCCGCACTCGCGCAGGAGAGGCGAGCCGCCGAGCTTCAGATCGGAGCGCTGCTTGGGCGTTCCGCGGACGTCCGGTTCGGCCCCGCCCTTGCGGCTCCCCGCCTCGAGGCCACAGAAGCCGCGTCGCTGGAACGGAACGCGACGGAGCGCTCGCCGGATCTGCTCGAGCTCCGCGCGGCCAGCCAGCGGGAGGAAAGCCGCCTGAGCCTCGCGAGGCAAAACCTCAAGCCCGACTTCCAGTGGGGGGCCGCCTATATGAACCGAGGAGGGCTCGATCCGATGGTGATGGGGATGTTCGGCTTCAGGCTTCCTCTTCACAAGAAACAGAAACAGTCCGAGGCCGTTGCCCAGGCGGAGCTCGAGCTGGAGGCCGCGCGCCGGAACATCGAAAGGGGCGAGGTGAGGCTCCTGTCGGAGGTTCGCGAGCGGATCACTCGCGCGGAGCGCGCGCGAACCCTCGTCCAGCTCTACGGAGAGGGGATCCTCCCGCAGGCGCGCTCCGCGCTCGACTCCGCTGCGGCCTCCTACGGCGTCGGCAAGGCGGAGTTCGTGACGCTCATCGGCGATTTCCTGTCCGTCCTGGAGGCCGAGAAGGAATACGAGGCGCAACGCGCGCAGGAAGCCATGGTCCTCGCCGAGCTGGAGCCACTGACGGGAGCGACCCTGCTGCTTCCGGCAGAAGGTGGAGAAGGCGACTCCGCCTCGGGAGGCCCCCATGAATAGAAAAGCATTCTTCCTGACAGTCCTCCTCACGGCGGCGCTGGTGCTCGCGGCAGGCAGCGCGTGGCTTCTGACCCGCGGCTCAGGACCAATGCAGCCCTCCCGAAGCGCGAAGACGGGGAAGTACCACTGTCCCATGCATCCGAAGATGATCTCGGACCGGCCCGGTGACTGTCCCATCTGCCAGATGCGGATGGTGCCGATGGACGCGGCGACAGAGGGGGCAGGGACGGTGGACGCGGGAGCGGACGCAGGGACATCGGGCGCAGGGACGAAAGAGGCCGGCCAGCCGGAGGTCCGGAACGCCCCCTCGAAGAAGAAGATCCTTTACAGGTCAACGATGAATCCGAACGAGATCTCCGACAGACCGGGGAAAGACTCGATGGGGATGGAGATGGTTCCCGTGGAGGTGGAGGAGGAAGCGCCCGCAGCCAGGGCTTCCGTCGAGGGGCTGAGCCCTGTCCGGATCTCGCTCCAGAAACAGCAGCTCATCGGCGTGAAGACGACGGCTGTGGCGGTTTCTCCCTTGAGGCGAACGGTCCGGGCCGTGGGCCGCGTGACGTTCGACGAGACGCGCCTGCACCATATCCACACGAAAGTCTCGGGCTACGTCGAACGGCTCCATGCGAACGCGACGGGAGAGCTGGTCCGCAAGGGGGAACCGCTGGTCGAGATCTACAGCCCGGAGCTGCTTGCCTCCCAGCAGGAGTACCTCGTTGCCCTTGCCGCCCGGGCCCGCACTTCCGGCAGCAGCCTGCCTTCCGTCGCGCCGATGTCCGGCACCGTCATCCAGCGCAACGTGACGCACGGGGAGAGGGTCGGGCCGGAGATGACGCTGCTCGAGCTCGCCGACCTGTCGCGCGTCTGGGTTCTGGCTTCCGTTTACGAGTACGAGCTGCCGTTCGTCCGGGAGGGAGAGAAGGCGACGATGAGCCTGTCCTACGTTCCGGGAGTGAGCTTCGAGGGGCGTGTCTCGAAGATCTACCCGGTCCTCGACGCCGCCACTCGGACGGCCCAGGTCCGGCTGGAGTTCCCCAACCCGGGCCTGGTCCTGAAGCCCGAGATGTACGCCGAGGTCCAACTCGTGGCCGACCTCGGGAAGCGGCTGGCCGTCCCCGACACCGCCGTGATGGAGACGGGAACCCGCAGCATCGTCTTCGTGGATCGAGGCGAGGGCTTCTTCGAGCCGCGCGAGATCTCCATCGGGTTGCGCCTGCCGGACAGGTACGAGGTCCTCGGGGGCCTGAGAGAGGGAGAGAAGGTGCTGACCGCGGGCCACTTCTTCATCGACTCGGAGTCGCGGCTCAAGGCGGCGCTGGCCGAGACGGGGGAGGGGTCGACCGGAAGCCATCGGTAGTCAGGGCGGTCAGGCAATTGGTCGAGAAGGGCGAGGAGCGAGCGAGCATGGTCGAGAAGGGCGAGGGGCGGGAAGGCATGGTCGAGAAGATCATCGAGTTCTCGGCGCACAACCGCTTCATCGTCATCGTGCTGACGGCTTTCGCAATGGCGCTCGCTGTGTACGCGATGAAGAGCGTCCCGCTCGATGCCATCCCCGACCTCTCCGATACGCAGGTGATCGTGTTCTCGCGCTGGGATCGCAGCCCGGACATCATGGAGGATCAGGTCACCTATCCGATCATCACGGCGCTGCTTGGAGTGCCGAGGGTCAAGTCGGTCCGCGGCTTTTCCGATTTCGGCTTCTCTTACGTCTACGTCATCTTCCAGGACGGAACGGACATCTACTGGGCCCGCAGTCGCACGCTCGAGTACCTGAGCAAGATCCTGCCCCGGCTGCCCGAGGGGGTCAGGACCGAGCTGGGGCCCGATGCGACGGGGGTCGGCTGGGTCTACCAGTACGCCCTGGTTGATCGGTCGGGCAGGCACGATCTGTCCGAGCTGCGCTCCTTTCAGGACTGGTATCTCCGGTACTGGCTCCAGAGCGTTCCCGGTGTGGCCGAGGTGGCCTCCATCGGAGGCTTCCAGAAGCAGTACCACCGCGGATACGCGCGTTCGGTCGAGGACATCGAGCGGATCGTCGTCGGCGACAACGGCAAAGGGACCCCGGTCCTGATCCGGGACGTCGCGCGCGTCGCGATGGGGCCGGACATCCGGCGGGGTGTGGTCGATCTCGACGGCATCGGCGACACGGTCGGGGGTGTCGTCGTGATGAGGCACGGCGAGAACGCCCTGAACGTGATCGATGGCGTCAAGAAGAAGATCGAGGAGGTGCGCCCTTCGTTTCCGGAAGGGATCGAAATGGTGACGACATACGATCGCTCGGATCTCATCCGGCGCTCCATCGACAACCTCGAGCACGAGCTGTTTCTCGAGGTGCTCATCGTCAGCCTTGTGATCCTGGTCTTCCTCTGGCACATCCCCTCCTCCGTCGTTCCCATCATCACCATCCCGGTCTCCGTCCTGCTCGCCTTCATCCCGATGCAGGCCATCGGAGTGACCTCAAACATCATGTCCTTGGCCGGGATCGCCATGAGCATCGGTGTCCTGGTGGACGGGGCGATCGTGGAAGTGGAGAACGCCTACAAGAAGCTCCAGCTCTGGGAGGCGGGCGGGGGCGCCGGGGACTTCCACCAGGTGCGGCTGCAAGCTCTCAAGGAGGTCGGCCCCGCCGTCTTCTTCTCGCTGCTCGTCATCGCCGTGGCCTTCCTGCCAATCTTCACCCTGGTGGACCAGGAAGGCCGCCTCTTCAAGCCGCTGGCGTACACGAAGAACCTGTCGATGGCCATTGCGGCCCTTCTCGCCATCACGCTCAACCCGGCGACGAGGATGCTCTTCATCCGGATGGAGCGGTTCCGGTTCCGCCCCCGCTGGCTGTCGTGGCTGACCAGCCAGGCGCTCGTCGGCACCTATTATCCCGAAGAGAGTCACCCGATCAGCAGGATTCTGTTCGGGATCTACGAGCCCGTCTGCCGGCTGGTTCTCGATTGGCCAAAGACCACGATCGCGGCCGCGTTGCTTCTGGTCGTGACCACGATCCCGGTGTACTTGAGCCTGGGCTCGGAGTTCTTCCCTCCGCTCGACGAGGGGTCGCTGCTCTACATGCCCACGACGCTGCCGGGGCTTTCGGTGACCGAGGCGCAACGCCTCCTGCAGATCTCGGACAAGCTGATCGCGGAGGTCCCCGAGGTCGTGAGGGTCTTCGGAAAGGCCGGGCGCGTGGAGAGCTCGACGGACCCGGCGCCGCTGTCGATGTTCGAGACGACCATCCTTCTCAAGCCTCATTCCGAGTGGCGGCGGGTGCCGCGCTTCTATTCGAGATGGCCGGAGTGGCTGCAGGCCCCTCTCCGGCGCATCTGGAGCGACCGGATCGGCGTGGAGGACCTGAAGACCGAGCTGGACCAGAAGCTCCATTTCCCGGGCGTCACCAACGCCTGGACGATGCCCATCAAGAATCGGCTCGACATGCTGACGACGGGCATCCGCACCCCCATCGGCATCAAGATCTTCGGCCCGGACCTGGCGGTGACGGAGCGGATCGGCGCCCAGGTCGAGGCGACGCTGCGCGAGCTCCCTCGCACGAGGAGCATCTATGCCGAGCGGACGGCCGGGGGATATTTCCTCGACTTCGATCTTCGCCGGGACGATCTGGCCCGCTATGGCCTCACTGTGCAGGAGGCCGAGATGGTCATCATGTCGGCCATCGGCGGCGATTCGGTCACCACGACCATCGAGGGGCGCGAACGGTACACCGTCAACGTCCGTTACGCCCGCGAGATGCGGGACAACCTCGAGGGGCTGAGGAGGGTGCTAGTCCCGACTCCATCCGGCGCGCAGGTCCCCCTCGCCCAGCTCGCCGACATCCGGATGACCGCGGGGCCGTCCATGATCCGCGACGAGAACGGGATGCTGGCCGGCTATGTCTATGTGGACATCTCCGGATCGGACATCGGCGGCTACGTCCAGCAGGCCAAGCAGGCCGTCTCCCGCACCGTCAGGCTCCCTCCGGGCTACACGATCCAGTGGAGCGGGCAGTACGAGAACATGCTGCGGGTGAGGGAGCGGTTGAAGATCGTCGTCCCGATCACGATCTTCATCATCTTCATCCTCCTCTACATGAACACCCGCTCGGCGGTGAAGGCCACGATCGTCCTGCTGGCCGTCCCCTTCTCGCTGGTCGGCGCCGTCTGGCTGCTCTACGCGCTGGGCTACAACATCTCCATCGCTGTCTGGGTCGGGATGATCGCCCTGATGGGGCTGGACGCGGAGACGGGGGTCTTCATGCTGCTGTTTCTCGACCTGGCCTACCATGAGGCCGTGCGCGCTGGGAAGATGAGGACCCGCGAGGAGCTGAGAGAGGCGATCATCCACGGCGCCGTGAAGAGGATCCGGCCCAAGATGATGACGGTTGCCGCGGCCTTCATGGGGCTGATGCCGATCATGTGGTCGCTCGGCACCGGGGCGGACATGATGAAGCGCGTCGTGGCACCGATGGTCGGCGGCCTGGTCACCAGCTTCGTCCTCGAGCTTCTCGTCTATCCGCCGATCTACGAGATCTGGAAGTGGAGATTCGAGATGAAGCACGGGTCTATGGTTCCGCCTGTGCAGGCCGGCGGTCTGGGAAGATGAGCAGCATGCCGCACGATGACCGCCGGGAGCACGCCCGCTCGAGCCGGGAGCGTTTCTTTCCGATCCCCATCGTCCCGAACGAATGGAGTTGAACCCGGCCGAATTCGTGAGCACGTGCCGAAGGATCTGATCGACTAGCCATCCGGCATCTCCACGGCGCACGCTCGTAGTTCAGCAGGATAGAGTGTCCCGCAGCCGCGGGTCGGGCGTTCAAGTCGCTCCAGGCGCGGCAAGTTCTTCTCGCACGCAGGCGGTGTACCAGCGTACACGGTGCGTCCTGCATGCAGCAACATGGCGTGTGTCCGGGCCCTTCGTCCTTTCGAGGAGCGTATGCTTCTGGCAGTAGGGAGATTCCTTCACCGTGATCTCTCCGAAGCGCTCGTCACTTGGCATCCTCGGCGTCGTCGTCGCAGCCCTCGTCGTGGCGGAGTCACCGCTGATCCTCGGGCAGACCGGGCGGAAGACCCTTCGGGAGGCACTGAACGCTTACGAGGAGTCAGCGGAGAAGCTCGGTGCCTCGGGATCGCCTCTCGAACGCGCGCAGGCGATCAAGGCCCTTTCCATCTTGGCTTCCCCTCGCTACGCGACGGGACGCGACCGGTGGGCCGCGGACTCATCGAGGGATGTCCGAGTCGCGGTTCTTGACGCCATTTCACGGATGGGAGATGGCTCGCCAGAAGCGAAGGCGATCGTCCTAGGAAGTTTGAAGAGCGAAAACACTCACATTCCATCCTACGCCTGGCGCGCGCTCGGGCAGATCAAGCTTCGCCTCGACTTCAGCGCCGTGTGGAGACCGGAGAGCCCATTGACGGCCTGGAGCGAGTTCGACAGGGGCTTCGGCCCGCCGCTGAACCAGGTGGACGGTATCGCTTTAGCGCGCCCATGGAAGGATCCTGCATGGACGAAACTGTCTCGGACCTGCGTTGTCTCCGGGAGATGCTCGATCACGCTCGGGCCGAGATCAGCACGTTGGCTTCGTTCTCGCTCGTCATGGCAAAGGATCGAGAGCACCTGTCGAGATTGGGACGCTGCTTATCGGGGAAGCCAAAGAACACGGGATCCACCGCGGAATGTTCGACGAGCGTGATGGACGAGCAGGTGCTCCGGGCCGCCATCCCGTTTCTCGATCGCGAGGCCCTGGTGGCACTGGAGGGGCGGGACCCCGCCCAGTGGCTATGGGAGGTCCAGAACGAGCTCAGGGGGCGTGGAGAGCCTTTCTCGTACGCGGAGCTCGAGCCGCGGGTCGCTGGACTCCAGCCGCTCCGCCACTACGACCCGGACCGTCCCTACAGCGATGCCGAACGCGCGGCTGCAAGACACGCCGACGTCGTGAAGAACGCTCTCACCGGTGCGATAGTGCGCGAGTCACGTTACGACGCCTTGAACCGACTGATCGCGAGAGCGCTAAGGCAGCCGCATCCTTTCCGTGATCTTCGAGACCTGAACGACGCCCTGTGGGCCGCGCCGGAGTTCCTCGCATCCCTGCCCGCAGACGTGGCGCATCAGAACTACCTCACTGTCAAGCAATGGGTCGGCGATCGGAAGCCTGAACGGTACGTACCTCACTACGACGACACCGGCATCTGCGAGGCTCTTCGGACTCTCGGCACACTAGCGCGGGGCGACGACTATGAGCAACTGTGGCGTGATCTTCGTGGCGCCGAAGATCCGCTCGAGGATCTCCAACGACTCATTCCTGTCATCTGGGGCTTCACCCGGCGCTCGGAAGGGCTGCGGCGTCTTCTCGCAAGCGGGCAGCGTCAGGGATGGTTCCAGGGTGGAGACAATTTCTACGATCTCCTCAATGGCACCGAGCCCGATCCGCCGCTGCCGGATCCCTGCGTTGGCAGGCCTCATGTGGCGTCCTGGGACCCCTTCGGAGTGCCCTCCGATACGCTGTCCTTCCTGGGTCTGAAAAGGACGCTCGCCGCAGACCTCGAGGGGATCTATCCCCTCCGTGACACGCAGGCGCTCGGTCGCGACTTCCTACGGCTTCGCCGTCTCGGAGAAAGAATCGGCGATCCGGTCGAAGCGCTGGAGCTGTTCTGGGACTCCCGCGAGCCCGTCCGAGTCGCCGCAAGTCGCCTGTTCGAAGGGGCTCGCCCTCGCGGCCCATTCCCTCCCGCGGACCGCAGCTCCGCGGGCTCCCGAGTGTGGTACGCGACACTCCGCGCGCGGCTGATGGGTTTCTCCTTCGCTCCACCGTCGCCTCCAGGACCGGAGCTTGACCAAGAGCAGAGGGGTTATCTGGAAGCGCTTCTCAAGAAGGAAAGAGAGAAGTTCTTCAAGGCCTTGATAGACGGCGCGCAGCGGCCCCTTGCTTCAGCAATAGTCTGTGGAGGACAACCCCGGACGAAAGCCCTGGTCTTCCTGCCTTACGCTGGCTTTCTCCTCTCGACGACCACCTATCAGAACGAAGTGCGAGGCCTGCTGGAGTCTTCTGATGCTGATCTGCGGCACGGAGCGGCCTGGGCTCTCTGGCTCCGGTTTCGAGACGCCGGGGCCGTTCGCGTCTTCCTCGAAGATGCTTCGAACCCCGACCTCATGGTTCGGGCGCGGGCCCTCGACGCTCTCCAGATGATCCGGTACCCGGAGGCCACGCCGCTCTTCCCGCCGCTGCTGAAGGACTCGAGTCCGGAGCTGCGACAGGTCGGTCTGTGGGGTGTGCGGGGCTTCAGCGTCCGAAGCGCTTTGCCAGAGGTAGAGAACCTCGTCCTCGACGACAACGCTGCCGTCGCGGAAACGGCCATCGATGTTCTCGGATCCCTCAGGCCGCCCGAGGCGCGGCCTCTCCTGATGCGATTGCTGGGCGGGCCGGAACGTCTCGCCTGGAAAGCGTCGACGGCTCTTTCAGGTTTCCGCACCAATTCCGACATCGATGCTCTCGTCACCCGCCTGGTGGACAAGTCCGCTTCCGAGCGGGAGCGCTGGCTGATTCTCGGCGTTCTCACGGAGATCACTGCCCATCCCTCCCCACAGTTGTGGCCTTCGGCCCCTCTGCAGCGACCCGCGGTTCCGCTCGCGCCTGAGACGACACGCGAGTGGCAGGATTGGTGGAACCGCAACCGTAGAGAGAACGCCGGCGAAAAGTTCAGGAGCAACGTCGCGACGCTCGTCGAGCATTTCCTGAAGGGAGACGATCGGGAGGCGAGCATGGCGTCCTGGTCGCTGCAGCGTCTGGTGCCTGAGCTCGCTCCCTATACGACCAGCCATCCGCCCACCCCAAGAGACCGGGAATTCGTCGAGCGCTGGTGGCGTGACGCGCGCGGAAGCGACCCC
>QHYA01000246.1 GCA_003223995.1 Acidobacteriota bacterium
GATGATCCTTCTGACGGGCCTCGTAGTCCTATTGGCGCGGCTCGGTCCCGAGCCCGAGGGAGTCAGCTCAAGAGAGAAGACTCAGTGACAGCAAACGCCGCTGGAGACGTTCCCTTCCTGAACGAGTCATCTGGGTTTACGTCGCGCGCCAAGGGCGACGGCTCCCGGCGGGTGAAGCATTGGCGCCATGGCGCCTGAAGCATCGTTCCGATGCCTAACCTCTCGCCGGCGGCGCTGGCGCGCCGTCCGCTCGCGGCCGGTTAGTTTCGTTCGTTAGCCAGATTCCATGAGATCCCGGCGACGTCTTGTGCTCACGCTCACGACCGCGGGGCTCTACATGTTGACTTGGATTGTCTCGATGTGGATGGTTCGTCCGGCCATCGAGGAGCACCTGCTTGCAGAGTGGGCCGGCTACATACTGGACATCCGTCCGGCCGAATCCGTTGAAAAAGTGAAGTCGATCGCGCGAGAAGAGGCCATCCGACACGGCTATCATGTCCGTGTCACTTGCCTCGTTCCAGTTCTACCTGGAATCGTCCTGGCGAAGTCGGAAGTGTCAGGTCCGGAGAATGTCGGGTATCGAAGTCTGAGTGTTGTCGCAGTCTATGGGTTCGGGTCACGCGTTCTGTGCTTCCGGCCGACTGGCTGACATCCGCGCAACCTGACAGTGCGTCCAATCACGGCGCTTGCGGAACAGCCGCAAGCGCCGCGCGCTCGGCGAGCGGCTGAGCGCGAGCGTCAGCTCGCCGGCTTCGGAGGGCCTGGGGTGAGCACGTAGCCCACGCCGCTGACCGTGAGAAGGTAGCGGGGGTCGGAGGGATTCACCTCGATCTTCTGCCTCACGCGGTGGACGAGCTGCTTGAGGAGCTGGCGGTCTCCCAGTCCGCGGTAGCCCCAGACGTGGCTCGTGATCCGGTCGACCGGCAGCGTGTGCCCGGCGTTGGCCAGCAGGAGCTGGAGGAGTCGGAACTCCAGATTCGTCAGGCGCACGGGCTCCGCGCCGAGCACGCGGACCGACTGTCCTTCCGCCTCCAGCGCAAGATCCCCCGAGGCGAGCGAGGAGGGCTTGTCGGCCCCGCCGCGGCGCAGAAGCGCGCGCACGCGCGCCAGAAGCGCCCGGGGACTGAAGGGCTTCGTCAGAAAATCGTCCGCACCCATGTCGAGGCAGCGGACCTGGTCCTCTTCGCTGGAGCGGACCGTCAGCATCATGATCGGCGTCTTGGCCCCGGAGGCACGCAGGCGCTTGAGGACGACCAGCCCGTCGAGACGAGGCAGGTTCACGTCGAGGATCACGAGGTCCGGCCTCTCGCGCTCGAAGACGGACAGAGCGGACGGTCCGTCCTGGGCTTCGACGACGAGGTAGCTCGCCTGTCTCAGGGCGAAGCAGATCAGCCCGAGCAAGTCGAGGTCGTCGTCCACGACGAGGATCTTCATCGCACCGATCTCATCCCACTGATCCTGGCGCCTTTCCCCGCAAGAGCCTTTCTGCCGCCGGATCCGACCGGGATTCATCGGGGCTCAGCGGGAGGACCACGCACAGCCGGACTCCGATCGCGTCGGCGGAGGCGGTGGCCGGGACCCGGCGCACCTCGACGCGCCCGCCGTGGCGCTCGACGATCGACTTGACGATCCACAGGCTCGTCTTCGGACACGGATCCGCCGATACGGATCTCTGTCCCGGCCGGGGCGAACTTGTTGGCGTTGGCGAGCAGGTTGACAAAGACCTGGGTCAGTCGCGGCGCGTCCCCGGTCACGTGGGGAAGAGGGTGGGGGAGGCTGATCGAGAGCCTCTGCTTGCGCTGCTCGATGAGCGGGAAGGTCAGCTCCACAGCCTCCTCCACGACCTCGTCCAGGGCGACGTCGCGGCGCCGGATCGAGTCCTGCCCCGCATCGATGCGGACGCTTTCCAGGAGGTTGTCGATGAGCTGTGTCAGACGCAGTGTGCCACGTTCCATGGACAGCACGAGTTGCCGCGCCTCGGCGGGGTCCAGCTCGGGAAGCCGGTCGCGCAGCAGCTCGAGCGAGGCGAGCTGCGCCGCCAGCGGTGTCTTGAACTCGTGCGAGACGTTCGCGAGCACCGCGTCGCGCAGCCTCCTGCTGGCCTCTACCTCCGTCTCGTCGCGCATCAACTGGAATTGCCGCCCGTCGCCGAGGGGCGTCCGGGCTCCCGGCGCGCCGTCGGGCTCCGCGCGGGAGCTGGTGATGACGACCGCGCGCCTTTCGCCGCCGGGTAGAAGCAGCTGCTCGGTCGCGCGAGCGCTTCCCTGGAAGCGGGCGTGGATGATCGGGCAGGCGTCCTCGCAGGGACGCACGCCCCCCGGCCCCTGCGGGTTCAGCACGTTTCCGCAGAAACGGCCGATTGCTGAGGCCGGGTCCACTTTCAGCAGCGCTGCCGCTTGCGGATTGAGGTAGCGGATCCGCCTCTCGCGGTCCACGGCGAAAACTCCCTCGACGATGCCCAGGAGAATTCCCTCCGCCTCGGCCTGCCGGCGGCGAAGTTCGGCCGTCAGGCCGAGCAGCCGGGAGCGCATCTTTTCCATCGTCTCCGCGAGCGCTCCGATCTCGGCGCCCCCCGCCCGAGCGATTGGCGTTGCCAGATCCCCGCGGCCGATCCGTTCGGAGGCCGCGGTCAGGCCGCGCAGGGGGACGACGAGCCGGCGGCCGATGAGCACGCTGAACAACGCGGAGAGCGCCGCCGCTCCGATCGACAGGATCAGCAGCGATCGCTCGAGCCCCCGGACCGGGCCGGCGATACTCGCGGCGGGAAGCTCCGTCTCGACCAGCCCCACCACCTGCCCCGCGGGATCGCGCAGCGGCGCGACACCGAGATAGACGGAGGCCGAGTCGAGCCTATCGGCCGCCGGCGCCTCGTCGTCCACCGCCCGGGCGCGGATCAGGTCCCTCGGGTCGTCCTTCTTGCTGCCGAGGCTTCTCGCTCGGATGGTCGCGGCGAGGCCGACCCGGGAGCTCACGAGCCGTTCGTATCCTTCGTCGAGGACGCGAACTGCCACGACGGAGGCCTGCGGGAGCGAAGCGAGGGGAAAATGTGATCCCAAGGCGAGAGGCGCGCCGGCTCGCGCGGGAGCGATGAGCGGGGGAGCGATGAAGTGGTCCCGTCCTTTGGCCGCGAGCGCCACCACCTGCTCCCAGGGCGCTTCCACGCCGGCGCTCGCGACGGCCCTCCCGTCGAGCAGGACGGCGCACCCGCTGATGCGGCTTCGCCGGAGGAAGGTCTCGAGAAGCCCCGGCAAGGTCGCGAGGTCGCCGGCGCGAAGAAGCCGCTCCAGCGCCGGATCCTCCGAAAGGAGCCGGACGGAGGAAGCGGTCTCCTCGCCGGCCGCGTCGATCTCACGCACGCCGGCGGCGCAGGCCGCCTCCACACGGGTCAGCGCCTGCTCGTTCGCGAGCGTATCCAGGCGCGAGACGGCCCCTTCGACCACGCAGAGCACCGCCAGGCCCACCAGCCCCACATTGGCCAGGATGAGGAGCTGGCCAAGGGTCCACGGAGAGAGGCGTTTCACGGCCTCATGCTATCCGAAGCGCCCGCCCGAAGGACATGGCCCAGCCCTTACGGGGCCGAGCTCTCCGTTCTCCATTCGATCAGGCTCTTGACGACGAGAGTCGCCACGGCGAGAAACGTGAGGAGCGAGGCGACGGCGAAGGAGGCGGCGAACTGGTACTCGTTGTAGAGGATCTCGACGTAGAGAGGAATCGTTGTTGTCAGGCCCCGGATGTGCCCCGACACGACCGAGACCGCACCGAACTCCCCCATCGCGCGGGCGTTGCAGAGCACGACGCCGTACAGCAGCCCCCAGCGGATCTTGGGAAGGCTCACCCTCCTGAACGTCTGCCACCCGTTCGCGCCGAGCGTGACCGCCGCTTCCTCTTCCTCGCTCCCCTGGGCCTGCATCAGCGGGATCAGCTCCCGGGCCACGAACGGGCAGGTCACGAAGATGGTCGCCAGCAGCATTCCGGGCAGGGCGAAGATGATCTTGACGTCGTGCTCTTTCAGCCAGGGGCCGAGAAGACCCTGCAGGCCGAAGAGAAGCACGTAGATCAGACCGGAGACAACCGGCGAGACGGAGAAAGGAAGGTCGATGAGCGTGATGAGCACGTTCTTCCCCGCGAACTCGAACTTGGTGATGGCCCAGGCCGCTGCCAGCCCGAAGACCATGTTCAGCGGCACCGCGATCCCTGCGATCAGCAGCGTCAGACGGATGGCGGCCCGGGCGTCCGGCTCGCTGATCGACTGGACGTAGGCGGCAGCGCCTTTCTGGAAGGCGTTGACGAAGACGGCCGCGAGGGGGACGAAGAGGAACAGCGAAAGGAACGCGAGCGCGGCGCCGATGAGGGTCCACCGGACGGCCGGATGCTCCGAGAGCGCGCGCGGCGCGGACGGCCGTCCCGCCTTCACGCCCACGTGCTCCGCCGGCTCCATTGCTGGAGCCCGTTGATCGCCAGGAGCAGAACGAAGGACGCGGCGAGCATCACCACGGCGATCGCCGTCGCTCCGGCGTAGTCGTACTGCTCGAGCTTCGTGATGATCAGCAGAGGTGCAATCTCGGTTCTCATCGGCATGTTTCCCGATATGAAGACCACCGAGCCGTACTCCCCGACCGCTCGCGCGAAGGCGAGCGTGGAGCCGGTGACGAGCGAGGGGAGGACCGCGGGCAGCAGGATTCGCCGGAAGACCTGCCAGCGGCCGGCGCCGAGGCTGGATGCCGCCTCCTCGACCTCGAGGTCGAGGTCCTCCAGGACCGGCTGGACGGTACGGACGACGAACGGTAGGCCGACGAAGGTCAGGGCGATGACCACCCCAAGGGGCGTGAAGGCGGCCCGGATGCCCGCGAGCTGAAGCCATCGGCCGATCCACCCGTTCTCCGAGTAGATGGTCGTGAGGGAGATGCCCGCCACCGCCGTTGGCAGGGCGAAGGGGAGATCCACCAGGACGTCCACCAGCTTCCGGCCGGGGAAGCGGTACCTCACCAGGACCCACGCGACGAGCAGGCCGAAGACGGCGTTGACCAGGGCGCCCACGAACGAGGCCCCGAAGCTCAGCCGGTAGGAGGCGATCACGCGCGGGTCGGTGATGGTCCGCGCGAACTCCCCCCACGAGAGGCCGGCCGTCTTCACGACCATTCCGGCAAGAGGAAGCAGGACGATGAGGCTCAGGTACGTGAGCGTGAAGCCCATCGTCAAACTGAAGCCGGGCACGGGACGGTGGCGCCTCAGGGCCATCCCTCGCGTTTCCTCGAACTGTAGCGACCCATCCTTCCGCTGCCGCTCAGAGCTCCGCTTCGCCGCCGACGCCCCTCACGCTCATTCTTCTCGCGCTCATTCCTCTCACGCTCACGTCCCTCGCGCTCATTTCCCTCGTGCTCATTCCTCTCACGCATTCCCCCCACGCTCCCACCTCCAGCGCCCAACGATCATGGCTCTAGCGCCCCGGCTGGTAGATCTGGTCGAACAGGCCGCCGTCGGCGAAGTGGACCTTGTTGGCCGTCTGCCAGTCGTGGGCGACCTCCGACAGAGTGAACAACTGGATCTTCGGGAACCGAGCAGCGTATTTCGCCGCTGCCTTCTCGGAGCGGGGCCTGTAGTAATGCTTCGCGGCGATCTCCTGCCCATCGTCCGAGTAGAGGTATTCGAGGTAGGCCTGCGCGACCTCCCGCGTGCCGTGCTTCGAGGCCACCTTGTCCACGAGGCTCACTGTCGGCTCGCAGAGGATGCTCCAAGGAGGAGCGACGACCTCGCAGGTGTCCTTTCCCACCTCCCGGGCGCCGAGCAGGATCTCGTTCTCCCAGTTGATCAAGACATCGCCGATCCGCCGCTCGACGAAAGTCGTTGTGGCACCCCGAGCGCCCGAGTCCAGGACGGGGACGTTCCTGTAGAGCTTCGTGATGAACTCCCGGGCCTTCGCCTGATCACCGCCTGCCTTCCGCAGGGCATAGCCCCAGGCGCCGAGGTAGTTCCAGCGGGCGGAGCCGGACGTCTTGGGGTTCGGCGTGATGACCGAGACGCCGGGGCGGATGAGATCGTCCCAGTCCTTGATCTTCTTCGGGTTCCCCTTGCGCACGAGGAAGATGATCGTCGAGGTGTAGGGGGAGCTGGCGTTCGGCAGCCGGCTCTGCCAGTTCCTCGGCAGCAACCCCGACTTCTCCGCGATGGCGTCGACGTCGTACGCGAGCCCGAGCGTGACGACGTCGGCCTCCAGTCCTGGTACAGCTCGCGCGTGGGATCGTAGGAGACGTTGAGAAGCGTGACGGCCGCCTGTACTCCCGTGAGGGCGGTGAGCCCGGCGATGAGGGCGAGCACGAAGGGTCTCATCCCCGCAGCCGTCCCTGGAAGGAGCGCACGATCAGGACCGGGCGATTGTCCGTCCGGTCGAGCAGTCGGGCGAGCAGCCCCTCCAGGCTTGGGCGTCCCCTGCGCGGAGGGAGAGGGGTTCCGAGCACGAGCAGGCCCGGGTCCCAGCTCTTGATCTCAGCCTCGATCTCCGCGAGCACATCGCCCGAGCGGATCGCGCTGCGCGCTGGCACGCCGATGAGGGAGAGGGTCCGAGCGCCGGCATCGAGGAACCTCTGGGCCGCTCGCGTCTCGGGCTTGCCCGATTCTCCCCGAACGATCGTCAGGATCTCTGCCTCCGCTCCCAGGTGGCGAGCGAGGCGGCCCGCGAAGAGAACGTCTTCCTTGCCCGGCTCACCGACAGCGACGCAGATCAGGACCCGCGACGGAATGGGACGATCCGCGGCGGAGGGGGGAACGAGCATCAGGTGATGCTCTCCCGCCTGCAGCAGCAGCTCGGCCGTCTCGACGCGCTCGGAAGCGGGCGGCTCGATGACGAGCAGGTCGTAGGGATGGCGGTCCGCTTCCGCGGCCACCGCTTCCCCGTGCGAATCGGGGGAGGACCGGAAATCAATCGAGGCCATTCCGCTGCCGAGGCTCTCGCGCGCCCGCTGGAGCTGCTCGGCGGCCGCCGCCTCTTCGGCGCCGTGTGCGAGGATCGTGACACGCGCGTGGGCGAGGCGGGCGATCTGCGCACCCACCGCGAGCGCCCCCTTCGATCCGGCCGCGCCGTCGGTGGAGATGAGAAGATTGAGGCCGGGGTGTGTCAGGGCGTGCACTCGACGGACGCCGACCCAGACGGTGTCTCCTTCGCGCAGCGGCCAGCGGCGGGCCTGGTGCTGCGAGCGGCTGGCCTCGATGAGGACGAAGTGTCCCCCGTAGGGCGCAGGTGGAGAGATCGGCCGCACGCCCGGCATCGGCGGCAGTCTCAGCCTCAGCCGCTCGATCGACCCGGCGAAGCTCGATTCCTCGACAACCGCCTCTCCGAGCAATGGATGGGAAAGCGCCTCGGGGGAATCCTTGACCGCCACCTCCTCCGGCCGGAAAAGGACCTGGATTCGCCGCACCTGACCGTTGCCGGGCGTCAGTGTGCCGATGGGGAAGTTCAGCGGTCCCAGGCGAACCCCCTCCGAGGTCCCTTCGCCGACCATCAGGTTCGCCGTACCGAGGAACGTCGCGACGAACTCCGTCTGCGGGCGGAGGTACAGCTCATCTGGAGGGCCGACCTCCAGCAGCCGGCCGAAGTTCATGATGCCGATGCGATCGGCCAGCTCGAAGGCCTCCTCCTGGTCGTGAGTCACGAAGATCGTTGCGACCTTCAGCTCCCGCTGGATCGAGCGGATCGTCCGGCGCAGCTCCGAGCGGATCTTCGCGTCGAGCGCGCCGAACGGCTCGTCGAGCAGCAGGACCTCCGGTCTGTGGGCGAGGGCTCGGGCGAGGGCCACTCG
>QHYA01000247.1 GCA_003223995.1 Acidobacteriota bacterium
CACGCCGCTGAAGCGGAAGACGCCGCTCTCCACGATGGTCGGCGCGGTTCCCGGCGCGATTCCTCCCGTCCTGGGCTGGACGGCTGCCCGCGGTGAGCTGGGCCCTGGAGCGCTCGCGCTCTTCTCGATTCTCTTCTTCTGGCAGCTTCCCCACTTCATGGCGATCGGCTGGATGTACCGCGACGACTACGCGCGCGCCGGATTCCCCATGATCCCGGTTCTCGACCGCACGGGAGGGAGGACGGCCCGCCATACGGTTGGATGGTCGCTGGCGTTGCTGCTCGCCAGCTTTCTGCCGACAATCTTCGGGGTGGCGGGACCCTTCTACCTCGCCGCGGCCGTCGTTCTCGGCTTCGTGTTTCTGTGTTTTTGCATCGGCCTCGCCCGGACGAGGACCGCGCCCGCGGCGCGGCTCGTTCTGCTCAGCTCGGTCGTCTACTTGCCGTCGCTGCTGGTCCTGATGCTGCTCGACCGCGCCGCACCGTGAGACCCCGGACAACAGGGCCCCGCCTCTCTTCCGCCGGGGCCATCGCTCTCCTCGCTCTGCTCGGGATGTCTTCCGCCGTTTCGTGCCGCGGCGCCCGCTCCGGCCCTGAAGCGGAGCTTCCGGAATACGGGACGGTTCCGGATTTCTCTCTTCTTGACGTCGGAGGCAAGACGGTCTCGCGGGGCGACCTTGCCGGAGAGGTCTGGATCGCGGATTTCATCTTCACGCGCTGCGCCGGGGCCTGCCCGTCGATGACCGCGAAGATGGGCTGGCTCCAGTCCGCCCTCGAAGCGAGCCCGGGAGGCGCCGCGAGGGACAGCGTGGGCTCCAGCGCCCGCCGCATCCGCCTCGTCACTTTCACCGTCGATCCGGACAACGACACGCCCCAGATCCTCCGGGGCTACGCCGCGGCGGCCGGCGCCCGCTCCGATCGCTGGCTCTTCCTCACGGGAGGCCGTGAAGCGATCCGGAAGCTGTCGGAGCGAGGCTTCAAGCTGAGCGCCGAGACGGATCCGCAGGCCGCCGCGACCCTCGGAGGCCCCGCGGTCACGCACAGCCAGAAGTTCGTTCTCGTCGATCAAGAATCCAGAATCAGAGGCTACTACGACGGAACGGACGAGGACGCCGTGCGGCGCCTCGCCCGGGACGCCCGGTCGCTGGCCGCCGGGGCGTGAGGGGAGAGCGTGTGAGAGGAGGCACTCCCGACCTCATGCCACCTACAGCCGCCACGGCGGGCCGAGGCCGTGGCGAGGTCGTGGCATGATTCCGGTGGAGGCCCTCCCCTCCCTCAACGCTGCTCTCAATGGAACGAGCGCGGTGCTCCTTTCGACCGGCTACCTGCTCATCCGCCGAGGCGCGCGGGCGGCTCACGCCGCATGCATGGTCGCCGCGTTCGTGACCTCGATCGCTTTCCTGACCTCGTACCTCATCTATCACTATCAGGTCGGTTCGGTGCATTTTGCCGGGCAGGGATGGCTTCGTCCGGTATACTTCGCGATTCTCACGACGCATACCGCCCTGGCTGCGGCCGTTCCGCCTCTCGCGATCGTGACGATCTCGCGGGCCGCCAGGCAACGGTTCGATCGTCACCGCCGCATCGCGCGTCTGACGCTGCCGGTGTGGCTTTACGTCTCGGTGACCGGCGTTGTAATCTACCTCATGCTGTATCCAATCTATCGGCGGCCTTGATCGGGAAGTGCCGGTAGGTCCTTTTCTCGTAGGGGCTTTACTTCTCCTCGGGGTGTGCTGCTGCCTCTTGTTCCTCTGGCTTACGCGGAGAGCGACGGCGCGGGAGACAGGTTCAGCGAGCGCCCCTTCGAAACAGAGCGTCGTTCATGGTCGGCCGCCGGGGAACGGTGAAGAGGGCCGTAGCGATTGATGCGGAGCGAGAAGACGCAAAGGGGGCGGCAGGGAGCGGAAGGCGACGAGACGCGAAAACGACAAGACTTGAAAACGGAGAACGCCCGAGATGGCAGATGAAGTGAAATCGCCGGCACCAGCCATCCCGCCTCCGGCGGGGCAAACACCTGCTCCCGCTGCTCCTTCTGGAGAGGAGAGCGCTGCTCCGACGAAACCGGCAGAGAATCCTGCTCCGACGAAACCGGCAGAGGGTGCTGCTCCAGCGAAACCCGCAGCGGCCGGCGCAGCGGCGCCGTGCACGGGCGCGGCGGCTGCCTCCGGCGCAGCGACTGCCTCCGGCGCAGCGGCGCCCAGCAGCACGCCTGCGCGTGGCGCTGGAGCCACTGTCGCGGCGGCTCCCGGGGCAGGTGCGGCTGCTTCCGCGAGCGTCGCAGCAGCTTCTGCAGGGGCGGCCCGCGCCGCCCCCCCGCATGTCGCAACGCCGCATGCGGGAATGGCGAAGGTGCCGGCCTTCCCAGCAGGTGAGGGGCTCTTCCCCGAGGAACCGCCCCTCGTTGCATCGCCGGATTTCGGGCACTGGGTCCTTCAGGGTGTGCTGTGGGGTCTGCTCGCGATCACGGCCGGTTTCGTCCTGACCGGATGCGTGCACACCATCAAGGTGATCATCGAATACTACCGATGAGGCCGGCGGCATCCTCACAGGGATCCCCGATTCCCATCCACCGCTCTCGCTCGACGCTCGGATCGAAGCCATCCGGACACCATGCCTTGGGCGGCGAACAGGCTCCTCTCCCCCGGGAGTTCTACAATAGGACGGTTCTCCGGGTCTCTCGCGACCTTCTCGGAATGATCCTCGTCCGCCTTCTTCCGGATGGAAGGAGGTTCACCGGCCGGATCGTCGAGGTGGAAGCCTACGACGGCCCCGGTGATCTCGCCTGCCACGCCTCCCGTGGGCGGACGGCGAGGACGGAGCCGATGTTCGGCGAATCAGGCCACGCCTACATCTACCTGGTCTATGGGATGTATCACTGCCTGAACGTCGTGACATCACCGGCGGGCTACCCGGCAGCAGTCCTGATCCGCGCCGTCGAGCCGATCGAGGGCATCGAGGCAATGAACGCAGGGCGCAGCGGCCGCCCCTCACATGTTGCCAGCGGCCCGGGGCGGCTCACACGCGCCTTCAAGATCGACCTCTCCCTCAACCGCTCGGACCTCTGCATCCCCGCCAGCATCTGGATCGCCGCCGGTGAGCCGGTTCCCTCCCGCGAGATAGCGAGAGGCCCTCGGATCGGCGTCGATTACGCTGGATCCTGGGCGCGCAAGCCGTGGAGGCTCGGCGTTTGCGGCCACCCCGCCCTCTCGCGCCCGTTCCCTGAGACCTGAGTTGACGGAAGATAGAATACCAGGACCTCCTGGACGAAGTGCGCGAGGAAACGGGAGAGGATCTCGAGTTCTGGACTCACGACCGCCGCCAGGCGACCGCGGCCCTCTGCCGCGCCCTCGACGTTCGCGGTGTAGAGGTCTGAGGGCCTCCCAGCCGCTCCTCTTCGATCGCACGAATTCCTCTACGAAAAAGGTGCTCCGGGCGCGGGGCTGGCCTATTCGCCCGTGACGGTGAAGCGGACGGTCCGGGTGCGCGGGCCGTCCAGCTCCAGCAGGAAAAGCGACTGCCAGGTGCCCAGGAGGGGTTTGCCGCCCGAGATCGGGACGGTTACGGAAGGATGAAAGAAAAGAGACGTGAGGTGGGCTGCGGCATTGTTGTCGATACGGTCATGAGCGAAGGGTGCCTTCCTCCGCAGCGGTTCGATCACCTCACCGGAGAGTCTGAGGATATCCTCCCTCAGCCCCTCCTCGTCCTCGTTGATGAGCAGGGCGCAGGTCGTATGCGGCACCGAGGCGCAGGCGATCCCTGTGCTCACCCCGCTCTCCGCCACCGCCCGGGCGAGCTGCTCGCTGACGTTCACCAGTGCCTGCTTCGCCGCCGTCTTGACCAGAACTTCCAACTCCCGGCCCCGCATGAACGAGAGTCTAATCCCTCTCCCGCCCGCCGCGCCACGGGCTGGTATTGAACAAAAATGGGCTTACTCACCATCTACAATGGCGTTGACTGACCGAAACCTGGACGTCCGCGCCGGACGGCCGGGCCACTGCCGGGTGAACCCGTGGTGTGGATTCCCGTATCATGAGGAGTCCCGGTCGCATCGCAGTAGCTCTCATGAGGCCGAAGTTGAACCAGCGGCGCCTTCGCGCCGCGTTTCATCCTCTCCCGTAGCGGGGGGGACAGGAGACCAGCTATGCAGATGGAGATGCCCAAGGTTCAGGAGCAGCACCGGAGGCTCGAGAAGCTCGCGGGGAGCTGGGTCGGCGAGGAGACCCTTTCACCCTCACCCTGGGACCCGAAGGGAGGCCCGGCGATGGGGAAGATCGAGGCGCGCGTCGGCCTCGACGGTTTCTTCCTGATCTCCGACTACGTCCAGGAGCGCAACGGAAAGGTCAGCTACCGGGGCCACGGCGTCTACGGCTACGACCAGAAACAGGGCCGCTGGACGATGCACTGGTTCGACAACATGGGGATGGGCTGCACGGGCGTCGCGCTGGGAATCTGGGAGGGGGACAAGCTCATCTTCCAGAGCCAGGGCGAGATGGGACACGGCCGGTTCACCTACACCTTCCTGGCCGACGGCCGTCACAACTTCAAGCTCGAGAACTCCATGGACGGCAAGAACTGGCAACTGTTCATGGAATTGATACGAGTGTCCAGCGAGACAACGAAGGTCGCCCAATCGTCGTGGCCGCGGGAGGCGTAGCGGGCGTCGCGGAAGGCGACGACGGGCCCGGAAGGGCCATGACGGATATCGGCGAAGAGATAGCGGCAGAAGCCCCGGGCGGCGCGGCCTGTGGGGGTCCCGAGAGCGGCGCGCGCCTCCGGGAGATCCAGGTTCGACTCCCATCGCTCCAGCTCGGCGGCGTCGCTCCCGCCAGGCCACGCTGAGACTTCTCCCGTGAAGAACGTCGATCCTTGCTCGAAGATGAGCTTCCAGTGAAACGGGTCTGCGGGCAGCGGAAGCGCGGCAAGCCTGCGGGCCACCGGTTGCTGTCTCGCAAGCTGATTGGAAGCCCGAGCCTTCGCCAGCGAGTGCAACGAGAAGAGAGAAAGGCAGTAGAGGACCAGCGCCAAGAGGGCGGCGCTCGGGGCCATGAACTCTCCGGCCGGCCACGCTGCATGCCCGGCGCCGAATCCGCCGAGCTCCTTGAACGCGCCGGCGCGGAGAGCACGGAGAAGGGCCAGTGTCAGGAGTCCAACGACCCAGATCGCTCTTGCCTCCGCCGGAACCACCTGCGCGAGCATCACAGGCATTGACAGAACGCCCCAGCCGATCCATGCGAGGATCTCGAGGAGAACGCGCCGGCGCTGGAATGGCATGGACAGGTGCAGCCCGCCGCCGAGCAGGAGCCAGAACCACGGATCGACGATGAAGACGATGTCTCCGTAATACCAGCGATCAGAGAACGGGAGAAAAGGACGCAAGCCGTAGTCGTTGAGGAAATCAAAGCCCAGATGCAGGAAGACCGCGAGAAACGAGAGATTGAGCGACGCAAGAAGATGCGCTGATCTGGACGAGAGTCCATTCCGGAACGGACGCTCCAGGCGGCATTCTGCTGCCCAGAGCAAGGTCCCGAGGCCAAGGGCGAGGAGGGCGCCTCCCAGGATCGAGTGAGTGAACCCGCGGTGCTCGCCGAGATAGATCGCAGGCCCTCCTCGGAGGGACCATAACAGATCGATGTCCGGCAGGTTCGAGCCCACAACGAGAGCCGCCGTTCTCAGCCGCCTGCCCCCGCCCAGACCAGCGCGCGCGAGCGCGAATCCGGCGAGTGTGTGGGAAATATTCTCCATTCGCGGTACTATGTTCTCATGGCATGCAGGAAGGCACGGGGCTTCAGGGAAGGACGACAATGGCTCGGCGCAAAGCGGTCCTGAGAAAGGACTTCGACAAGCTGAGAACAGGATCGGAGCGGTTGTCGACGCTCAACCGGAGCTTGTCCCTCACGCTGGACCGTCTGGTCGGAGCCACGGTCCGGCTCTACCGCCACAATCGCAGGCTCGAGGAGGCGGAGCGCTCGATCAGGGAGCGCGGCTCGGCCCTTGTCCAGGCGGCGGTGCGGTCGGCCGGCGGGCGCTGAAAGCACGTCCTGGGACGATGGCTGAGCCTTGGTTGGAGGGAAGGCCGACTATGCGAGCGTTCTACGGGCGCTGAGTCTTTTCTCGAAGTAGGAGATGGTCTTCGAGAGCCCCTGCTCCAGCGGCACCTGGGGCTCCCAGCCGAGCTTTGATCGGGCGAGCGAGATGTCGGGATTGCGCTGGAGCGGATCGTCGGCCGGCAGCGGGTTGTGAACGATACTCGACCGGGAGCCGGTCATGCGGATGATGGTCTCGGCCAGCTCGAGGATCGTGAACTCCGCCGGGTTGCCAAGGTTCACGGGCCCCGTGAGGTCCTCGCTCTCACACAGCCGCACCAGTCCTTCGACCAGATCGTCCACGTAGCAGAACGAACGGGTCTGTGAGCCGTCGCCGTACACCGTCATGTCCTGGTTCGTCAGGGCCTGGATGATGAAGTTGCTCACGACGCGCCCGTCGTTGAGCGCCATACGCGGTCCATAGGTGTTGAAGATCCGCGCCACCTTGATCTGCACGCCGTGCTGCCGGTGGTAGTCGAACATCAACGTCTCGGCGACACGTTTTCCTTCGTCGTAGCATGATCGAACCCCGACGGGGTTCACGTTGCCCCAGTAGGCTTCGGTCTGGGGGTGGATCTTGGGATCGCCATACACCTCGGAGGTGGAGGCCTGGAGGATGCGCGCGCGCGTCCTCTTCGCCAGCTCCAGCATGTGAGTCACGCCGAGGACATTTGCCTGGATCGTCCGGACCGGGTCGAACTGGTAGTGCACGGGCGAGGCGGGGCACGCGAGGTTGTAGATGCGCTCCACCTCGAGGTCGATGGGAGCGATGATGTCGTGCCTGAAGACCTCGAAGTTGTAGTGGCCGAGCAGGGAGCGGACGTTTTCCTTCAATCCGGTGAAGAAGTTGTCGAGGCAGATGATCTCGTCTCTCTCGGACAGCAGGCGCTCGCAGAGATGAGAGCCGAGGAATCCGGCCCCTCCGGTCACGAGAATACGCATGGAGCGCGCAGTCTAGCCGACGAAAGAGCGCAACGTCAAACTCGCTGCGGCCGCGGAGGCCGCGGAGGCCGCGATTGCGCGGTTGCCCTCCCGCCGCCGAGCCCGTAGAATTCGCCGGAATCTGGGATATGCCTGACGCTTGAAGATCTCGGTCGTCATCCCCGTCTACAACGAGAAGCGCACGCTCGAGGAACTCCTCCGCAGGATCGCCCGCGTTGCCGGCCCCAAGCAGATCGTCATCGTCGATGACGCTTCGACTGACGGAACGGCGGACAGAATCCGCCGCCTCGAGGAAGATTTCCGCTCGCGCGGCCCCGCGGCAATCGGCCTGACGGAGCCGATCGACCCTCTCGAGATGACCTTCGACTACCAGCCGGAGAACCGCGGCAAGGGAGCGGCCGTCCGGCGAGGGTTCATGCTGACCACGGGGGACGTCGTGATCGTGCAGGACGCCGATCTCGAATACAATCCGGCCGACTATCCGGCCCTCGTCGCGCCGATCGCCGAGAGTCGGGCGGATGTCGTTTACGGCTCTCGCTTGAAGGGGGGAGGGCTGCGAAACGGCTACGTCGGCAACTA